>CAJYQM010000297.1 GCA_913777025.1 uncultured Massilia sp.
TAAAGCCCAGCCGGCCGCCTGGCTTTCGCCAATGTGGAAGCATCACTCGATGCGGTACAGGCTACCGGCGCCGCCATCCTCCGCCGGCATGCTGTCAGCGCCCCCCGGCATAGGCAGACCCTGTCCCCATCCGGCTGCCAGGGCCTGCACGTCACGCACAGGATCGGATGCCTTGGCCCTCTCGTCGCGGATGCGACAGGTTTCAGGATCGGTGGCGAACAACCCGCGTGCGAATACCCGGCCCTGTTCCGCCAGCCTTGCGGTCTTGGGGGCGCGAAGTTTCGCGAATGCCTGGAAGAGCTCATCCAAGCCGCCACTTGCACCATCCAGGCACCGGGCCAGATGCCATGCATCCTCCAGCGCCTGGCAGGCTCCTTGCCCCGAGGTCGGCAAGGGCGCGTGTGCGGCATCCCCGACCAGCAGTACATTCGCCCGGCTCCATGTATGCAGTGGCTCCAGGTCGTGCACCGCAATCAGCCGGATGGCGTTTTCGGGCGTGGCACGGATGAGGCGTGAGACCGGGTCAGGCCATCCCGCGAACAGCTTCTCGACTTCCTGGCGCATGCCGGCGGCGGGCGTGGCCCCGTGCAGGGGCCGTGCCTGCGCCGCGGCCCAATACACCAGTTCGGGTCGAACCGGCACGCAACCGAAGCGCTGGCCCGCCCCCCAGAAGTCCCGGATCGACATATCGTCCACCAGCGCGTGCGGCCCCTGTGCCACGCCGATCCAGTTCACGAAGCCTTGATAGATGGGTGTGTTGTCACCCGCGACAAACTTGCGCGCCACTGAGGTCATGCGGCCGTCGGCGCCGATGAGCAGATCCGGGCGGATGCTCGCGCCATGTTCGAAATGGGCCACGGCTCTGCCATGCGCATCGAGCTCGATGGACACTGCGCGGTGCCCGAACGCCACTGGAATCCCGGCCCGTGCCGCGTGGTGCAGCAACACCTGCTGCAAATGCCTGCGCAGCACCGTGTAGGTGGGGTAGCCCATCGTCCGGTCCAGTAAACCGATATCGAGTCCCCCCAGCGCATTTCCCGCAGCATCCTGGCGGCGCATCGTCAGCGGTCGGCCGCCAACGGCCTGAATATCTTGCAGAAGTCCCAGTTCTTCCAGCACAAAGCTGGCATTCGGCCAGAGCGTCACGCCGGCCCCCATGGTTGCCGGCCCCGCACGGCGCTCATAGACCCGGGGGTGGTAACCCCGCTTGCGCAATGCCAGTGCCACGCTGAGGCCCGCAATGCCGCCGCCAAGTATTCCAATTTCCATGCTGAAGCTCTCCTTGTCGATACGCTGCCCCGGGCACGGTCCACCGTGCCACATCGGGCAAACGCATCTTAAATTCCACCGCTGCAGGGAACTAGCATGCAAAAATGGGAGGTTTTCATACCTCAAACGGGATAATCAATGCGCGATGTACTCGATCTGAATACTGTCCGTGTCTATGTGGCAGTCGTTGATGAGCAGAGCTTTGCCGGCGCTTCGCGTCTGTTGACCATGCCTTCCTCCAACGTCAGCCGCCACGTCGCCGCGCTCGAGCGCAGACTCGGCACACGCTTGCTGGAGCGAAGCACCCGTCACCTGCGCATGACGGAAGCCGGTCGGCTGCTCTACGAACGCGCCAAGCCCTTGCTCGACACCCTGCTCGCTACCGAGGAAGAGCTTGGTGCGGTACAGCGCGAATTGCGTGGGCCTCTGAAGATCTGCATGCCCGGGGAGGCACCCAGGCTGCTGGCCCCCATCCTCGCCGAATTCTGTAGCCGCCATCCAGGCATCGAACTCGAATGCGATACCCGGATGACCGGGCTGGAGAGTCTTCGAGAGGACGTCGACCTTTCCATCGTCTTCCACCGGGGCCGTCAGGAGGACAGTGCTTTCATTACGCGCGAACTCGCGACGCTGCCGAGCATCGTGGTTGCCGCTCCTTCCTTGCTGGCCAAAACCGGCATGCCGCGCCATGTGCGCGAACTGAAGTCGCTGCCCTGCATCACGACCCTCAGCGCGCTGAAGGGGCAGCCCTGGCAGTTCCAGGACGCCGCGGGCGACATCGTCAAGGTGCCGGTCCGCAGCCGCTACCGCGTCAACAGCGGAGAACTGGCCGTGGCAGGCGCACGGCAAGGCATCGGATTCGCGATCGTGGCGGCCTATCCCTGCCAGGAAGACCTGGCGGCGGGTCGGTTACAGGAGGTGCCACTGGACCTGTGTCCGGCGCCACTGCAATTGTTGGGGGCATACAGCCATCGCCATTCCGTAACCGCGCGTGTCCGCGCGCTGCTGGAATGGATACAGGTGCGCCTGGCCGAATCGGTGAGCCTTCCCATGGACCCCGGACCTGGCGGGACGGTCCAGGATCGAGACAGGTGACGGCGCCGGTCCCGATCCGCTCAGCGGGGAAGAGGTCCAGGCTTGCGTACGAGCGGCAGGAACACCAGGTCCAGGATCTCGTAGATCACTTCGTCCGGCAGGCCCGCGAGCGTCAGGAAGATTTCGTTGCGGGCCAAATCGATCGGGACCGCCGTCACGCGCGGCGACAACTTGCCGGCATCGACTTCGCCGCGCGCGACGCCGCGCGCCAGTATCTCCCCGACGATGCCGGTTTCGCCGAGTTGTTCGGCGAGATTGCGGCGCACGCCGTTCAGGTCGCCGCGCGCGGGCGCGAGATCGTTGCGCAGGTCGAGCATGAAGCGGACCGGCGCGGGCGTGGCGCGCGCCGACCACTGCCGCAGCAAGCTCGCCAGTTCTTCGCGCACGCTGCCGAGATCGGGCACGTCGACCGGATGCAGGGAAAAATAATGGCCGATCGCGGCGACGGCCAGCTCGGCGCGCCCGGCCCAGCGCCGCGCCAGGACAGGCCGGCTGGTGCCGGCACGCCGGGCCACGCCTTCCATCGTGAAGTCGGCGTAGCCATGCGCGTCGAGTTCGGCCCACGCGGCTTCCAGTAATGCCTCGTCGAGCGCCGCACCACGGCGGCGCTGCGGCGGTTCGCCGGACGGTGTCTTGCTGATATTGCTCATCTGCTCACTATAGCATGCGGTCGAGTGATCGCTGACAGGTCGGTCAAATAAGATGCATTGCGAATCTTATTGACCTGCACTTCATCATTAAGATACATTGAGTATCTTATTTTGAAAGGAGGTGAACAATGAACCAGCATCATGCAAGCGGCCAGCGGCGCCGGATCCTCGTGTCCGGCGCGAGCATCGCCGGTCCGACAATCGCCTATTGGCTGGATCGCTTCGGATTCGACGTCACCGTGGTCGAGCGTGCCGCGGCCGTGCGGGGCGGCGGGTATCCGATCGACGTGCGCGGACCCGCGGTCGACGTGGCCCAGCGGATGGGCATCCTGCCCAAGCTGCAGGAGGCGCACATCCAGTCCAGGCGCATCACCTTCCTGCATCCGGACGGGAGCGTCGCCGGTGCCGTCCGCCCGGAAGAACTGACGGGCGGCGAAGAACAGCGCGACATCGAACTGCCGCGCGGCGACCTCACCGACCTCCTGTACGGGCTGACGCGGGACGGCGCGATCCAGTACCGGTTCAACGATTCGATCGCGTCGCTCGTCGACGACGGCGCGGGCGTGAGCGTCATCTTCGAAAGCGGTGCGACCGGCTACTACGACGTCGTCGTTGGCGCCGACGGCATCCACTCGCGCACGCGGCGCCTGGTCTTCGGACCGGAGCAGCCCTTCAGCCGCTACCTGGGTTATTGCTACAACGGCTTCTCGATGCCGAACTTCCCGGGGCTGGCGTACGAAGGGCTGGCGTACGCCACGCCGGGCCGCTACGCGATCCTGTACGCGGTGAGGAACAGCCCCACGCTGCACGCCTTCCTGATCTTCGCCTCCGAAACACCGCCTTTCGGCGAACACCAGGACCCGGCGCGGCAGTGCCGCCTGACGGCGGAAAAATTTGCCGGCATCGGGTGGGAAGTGCCGAGACTGGTCGACGCGATGCTGCACACGGACGACCTGTACTACGACGTCGTGAGCCAGATACGGCTCGAGCGCTGGTCGACGGGCCGCACGGTACTGGTCGGCGATGCCGCGTTCGCGCCGTCCTTCCTGTCGGGCCAGGGGTCGAGCCTCGCGATGATCGGCGCCTACATCCTGGCCGGCGAGCTGGCCAGCTGCAGCGAGCCGTCCGATGCGTTCGCGCGCTACGAATCGTTGATGCGGCCTTATGCCGAGGCCAACCAGGATCTCGCGGGCGAGGGCGCGGCATTCCTGCTGCCGCTCACGCAGGGGGATATCGATGCGCGCGACCGGGTACTGGCCAGCCTGGGGTCAAGCGATGCCGGGGCGATGCCCGGCGCGACCTCGCGGGTGGTGCATGGCGCGCTGGCATTGCCGGATTACGACAGGGTGCCGGACGCGGGGCGTTGAGGATGGGGACGCCGTGCGCGAGGGCACGGCGTCATGATGCGATCCTGGTTACAGCGAACGCAGGAAAGCCAGCAGCGCATCGCGCTGCGCCCTGGCGAGGCTGGCGAAGCGCTGGCGCGCGGCGCGGGCTTCGCCGTCGTGCCACAGGATGGCTTCCGTCAGGTTGCGCGCCCGGCCGTCGTGCAGGTAGCCGGCCTGGCCGCCGTTGCCCATCACTTTCTCGGTATAGCCGATGCCCCACAGCGGCGCGGTGCGCCACAGGTTGCCCTTGGCCTGGCCTTCGACGTAGTTGTCGGCCAGGCCCGTGCCCATGTCGTGCAGCAGCAGGTCGGAGTAGGGGCGGATGGTCTGGTTGCGCAGCTCCGCGAACAGGTGGCTCGGGCCCGTCTTCATCTCGACCGTGTGGCAGGCGGCGCAGCGCATGTCGGTGAACAGCTTGGCGCCGAGCGCGATTTGCTGCGGTTCGACGCGCAGCTCATCGATCGGCGCCACGCCTTTCGGGAAGCCGCTCTCCAGGCTGCGCTGGGCCGGCACCGCCAGCAGCGACAGGTAGTGTGAGATCAGCTGCAGATCGTTTTCCGCGATGCCGCGCTGGGCGCCGGCCTTGCCGCAGCCGGCCGGGTCGAAGTGGCAGCCGCGGTTCGGGTAGACCGGCGAGGTCACGGCCATGTCGGTCAGCAGCGCGGCCGCGGCCTGGTCGCGCAGCGTCGCCTTGGCCGCCTTCCAGCCGAAGCGGCCCAGGTGCACGGCGCCGGACTCCGGATCGAACACGAAGTTCGCCACGCCCTTGACGCCGTCCGCGTCCGGGGCGCTGCGCGCGCGCGCCAGGATGTCCGCTTCCGGCACCGCTTCCAGCAGGCCGACACCGATCATCGGCTGGGCCGAGCGCAGCGACCAGGCGGCCGGCACCGGGCCTTCGAAGGCCAGTGTCGGTTTGCGCAGTTCGACCGCGGTGCCGTCGGCGAGCGTGACGGTGCGGCTGTCGAAACCGGCCACGCGCACGCCCATGCCCCAGTTCTGCGGCGTGCCGTTGCTGGACACCGCATTCATCTGCGCCGTGGTGCCATAGACCGGGTGCACGACCTGGCGGCCGCCGGCATCGAAGGCCGCGGTGCGCACCGACATGCTGTCCAGGCGCTGGCCGATCGCAGCCGGGGCCGGGCTGCGCCCGTTGTTGACGTGGCAGCCGATACAGGCCGACTGGTTGAAGCGCGAACCCTGCAGGCCGGCGATGGCCAGGTTCGCATCGTTGCCCGGCTCGTTGTGGGCGCCGGTCGTGAAGTTGCTGTGCACCAGGCGCCGGCCTTCGACAAAGCGCTGCATGTTGCGCATGCCGACGTGGGTGTGCGGCTGCTGGAACATGAACAGGGCATTGTCCGAGTAGTTGTACGAGACCGAGCCGATGCCGCCCGACAGCGTCGATTCCGGCAGCGGCTGCGTGTTCAGGCGCGGCTGCACGCCATACCATGGCCGCAGGCCCTGGCCGACCACGTAGGCCCATTCATACGAGTAGTAGCGGATGCCGCCCGTGTCGCCGGCGGCCTGCATCGCCTCGCGGGTGGAAAACATCGAGGGCGAGACTTCGACTACGTCCCCGGCCACCAGTGCCCGGCCTGGGACATAGCTGCCGTTCGGGAAGCCGTCGGCGCCCAGGCCGTCGTGGCCCGGGTAATCCTTGATCCGCAGCGTACAGGCACCGTTGATGCCGCCGGGCGAAGCCAGGTGCGGGCCGTTCGGATACACGGCCGGCTTGCAGATGCTGACGTTGCGGTCGACCAGTTCGCCCGGCGACATCCAGCCGTAGCCGGTCACGCCGGGACGGTCGAAGCCGCGGAAGAAGGCGACGCCGCCGGGCAGGAAGTCGACCGTGGTGTACTGGTTCACGATCAGGGTCGGCTTGGTGACGCCGGCCACGCGGCTGTTGTCGATGATTTCGACGCCCCAGGTGCGGTTCTGGAAGTACTGCGGCACGAAGGTCAGGTAATTGCCCGGCCCCTTGTCGAGCGGCAGGCCGGTGGCGGGGTCGATGGTGTCGTTCGGGCCGTAGCCGATCTCGTTCCATTCCTCGCCGCGTTCGCGGCCGTGGCGCGCCAGGCCGCGCGCGCCGAAGCGGGTGACCAGGGTGCCGTCGGCCAGCGTGAACTGGATCGTCTCGAGCGGCTGGTCGGCGCCCGGCAGCGGCTTCATGCCGCTGCCGTCGGCGGGGAAGGGCAGGCTCGAGGTGGTGCTGGAGGACAGCGTGTTGTCGCTGCCGGGCGACTTGAATTCGGCCTCGAACAGCGAGTAGCCGTAGGCGGTGGCGCGGGCGATGCCCTGCAGGCGCAGGTAGCGCGCCTGCACCCCCAGGTTGAAGAATTCCTCGGTGCCGCCGCGGCCATTCGTCACACTGCGCACTTCGGTCCAGTTGCGGCCGTCGTCGGAACTGAGCAGTTTATAGGCCTTTCCGTAGGCGTTTTCCCAGACCAGCTTGGCATACCCGAGAGGCGTGGGCATGCCGAAGTCAAACTGGACCCAGGCGCCGTCCTCGCTGGCGCTGGACCAGCGCGTGGTCGGCTTGCCGTCGATCGCCATCGATGCCGCCATGCCGTTGTTTTCCACGGCCGAGGAGGTGGCGGCGACCGGCTTGACCGCCACGCCCGGCTGGCTCAGGTCGACGGGCAGCGGCGTCGGCGACGGCGTGGTGCTGGCGGGGGAACCCGTAAAGGCCTGGATTTCGAAGATCGAATAACCGTACTGGGTCGAACGCTTGATGCCCTGCATGCGCAGGTAACGGCCTTGGCCCGACAGGCCGGTCAGGTCTTCGCTGCCGCCCTGGCTGGCGGTGACGGACTTGATCGTGGTCCAGGTGCTGGCGTCGCTTGATACTTGCAGCGCGTATTCGGTGGCGTGGGCGTTTTCCCAGTCGATGCGCACGCGCGTGATCGATTGCGGGCTGCCGAAGTCGAGCATCAGCCACTGGTCGTCACTGAAGCCGCTGCCCCAGCGGGTGGCGCCGTCATGGTCGATGGCGGCCTGCGGGCCGATGTCGCCACGTTCGGAGGCGCTGGCGCTGGCGCTGACCGGCGTCAGCGGCATTTCGGTGGTGGCGCCGCTGGTGGTCGTGCTGGTGGCGAGCAGGCGCGTGCTTGCGCCTTGCGTCGCCTGGCCGGTGTCGCCGCTGCCGCAGCCGGCCAGCGCGAGCGCCAGCATGGCCGGCAATGCAAGCGGCAGCGCTGTCTGCCAAATTGATGGTTTCATGAGTTTCCCCTGTGGTAGTCCGGTGGACGACGGCCGGTAATCCGCACGCCCGTTCGCTTTTGTTGCTCTGTGGCAACATAGGGCAAAGATAATGAACACCGTAGGAAATGTCAACGAAACAAGTGTAATACGCGTAAAAGGATTGCCAATATTTAACTAAATATTGGCGAGCTGGCCATGTATGTGATGATTTGAATAAGGCTTGAGCAGCCAGGTACTGGCTGCAGCGCATGATCGGGTATGCGTGTGAAAAAGCCGCCGGGCAGCGCGACGGCGCCCGGCGGCTTGCTGGATGAAGCCGGATCAGTCCTGCAGGTCGGCCGGCACCTTGCCGCCGTTCTGCGCCAGCTTGGTCATCACCTGCTTGTGCAGCCAGATGTTCATGCTGGCCGAATCATTGGTGTCGCCGGTGTAGTGCAGCTCGGCCGCGAGTTCCTTGCGCGCCTGCAGGCTGCTGTCCAGGTTCAGCAGCTTGAGCAGGTCGACGATCGAGGTGCGCCAGTTCAGCTGCTGGCCCGATTGTGCCTGCATATTGGTCAGGATCTGCTCGACGTCCACCTGCTGGTTCAGCGCGGCGGCGGGACCGGTCGCGGCCGGGGTCACCTGCGGCTGCGGTGCGACCGGCGGCACGTTCTGCTGGCCGGCGGGGGCCGGGGCGGGGGCGGCGCCGGCCGGGGCCTGGGTGCCGGCTTGGGTCACGGCCGGATGGCGCGAAGGGAAGATCTTGTGGAAGATGTCGCCGAGAATGCCCATGTTGTTTCCTCCTTGCGTGTTGTTTGCGGGTTGTGGGGTCGATGCGCCGGCATTGCCTTGCATGCGTTGCGCCATGGCGCCGAGGGCGACCGCGAGCGCGGCGCCGCCGATGGTCTTCACCAGGGTCGGGTGCTGGGCGTAGAAGTCGCCCATGCGCTCGACGATCCCCGGGTTCTGCTGTTCGGCCTTTTCGGCCAGTTCCTGCACCTGCTGCGGCGACAGCTGGGCCGCCTGTTCCGGCGACACCTTCGCCTGGTCGCCGCCCGGCAGGTTGCCGAACAGGCCGCCGGCCACCGAGGACAGCATGCCCGGGTTGATGTTCGACAGCAGCTGGTTCAGCATGCCGGCACGCTGTTCCGGATTGCCGTTGCTGAACATCTGGCCGACCATCTGGCCGAAGGGCGGGGTCTGGTTCGAGCGCAGCGCCTGGGTCACGCCTTGCGCAAGCGCGCCGAAAGGCGAGTTCTGCGCCACGTGGTCGAAATCGTTCTCGGCCTGCGCCGGATTGGCACCGGCGCCGCCGCCCAGGTATTGGTTCAGCAGGTTGCCCAAATTAAATGACATTGCGATCTCCATTCGTGAAACAGTCGGAACCGAGAGTAGGCCGTCGAGCGGCTTTGCTCCGTACGCTGGCGAACCGTGTGCGTCGATCCACGTTGCCGGGTAGACAGACGCGGCATGGAAACGTAAGCTGATGCGATGACGCCTGTCGCGGCGCCTGTCCTGGTGCGGCGTGGCCGCGCAACCCATCGCCTTCTTCTGCATCGCACTGGAGACATGCCCATGTGGCCTTATCCGAAGGTTCTCGCCCACCGCGGCGGCGGCACCCTGGCCCCGGAAAACACGCTGGCCGGCCTGCGCCGCGGCATGGCGGCGGGCTTTCGCGCCATCGAGTACGACGTCATGCTGGCGCGCGATGGCGTGCCGGTGGTGCTGCACGACCCTTTCCTCGGCCGCACCGTGCCCGGTTCCGGCCATGTCTACGACTACGATGCGCTCGAGCTGGCGGCCATGGACGCAGGCAGCTGGTTCGCGCGCGACTACGAAGGCGAGCCGGTACCGCTGTTCGTCGAGTTCGCGCAATATTGCAAGGCGCACGGCATATGGATGAATATCGAGATCAAGCCGGCCCCGGGCTACGAGCTCGAGACCGGCAGCACGGTGGCGCGTATCGCCGCCGCCATGTTCGCGGACGACATCGGGGCGGGCCGGCTGGCGCAGGCGCCGCTGCTGTCCTCGTTCAGCCAGGTCGCGCTGGAAGCCGCGCGCGAGGTGGCGCCGCAACTGCCGCGCGCCTTCCTGATGAGCGAGCTGCCGCCCGACTGGGAGCGCCGCGCGCGCGAGGTCGACGCGGTCGCCCTCCACGTGAACCAGCGGCACTTGACGCGCGCGCAGGCGCAGGCGGTCAAGGCGGCCGGCTTCGGGCTGTTCTGCTATACGGTCAACGAAGCGGCGCGGGCGGCCGAACTGCTGGCGTGGGGCGTGGATGCGTTCTGCACCGACCGCATCGACCTGATCGGGCCGGATTTCGCGGCGCGCGCCGGCGGGTAAGGCGCTGGTAATAAATCAGCGACTTTCCCTCAAGAACGTCGAGATATTGTCGATAAGGACAGATTGCAACCCGTGGGTGCCTGTCGACCATGTCCCTGTCGATCAATAATAATGTCCTGTCGCTCGTCGCCCAGAGAAAGCTGAACGAGCACACCACCGAGGCGTCGACCCTGCTCGCGCGCCTGAGCTCGGGCGCACGCGTCGGCGGCGCGACCGACGATCCGGCCGGACAGGCCGTGTCCGAGCGCATGGCGTCGAACCTGAAGGGCATGAGCCAGGCCCGGCGCAACATCAACGATGCCGGCTCGCTGCTGCAGGTGGCCGACAGCGCGATGGCGAACATCGGCGACAGCCTGCAGCGCCTGCGCGAACTGGCGGTCACGTCGGGCAACGGCTCGTACACGGATGCCGACCGCCACACGCTGCAACTCGAGGCGAACCAGATCCTGTCCCAGATCACCCAGGTCGGCAACCAGACCGTCTTCAACGGCCAGGCGGTGTTCGCCGCCGATGACGTCAGCATCGGCG
>CAJYQM010000298.1 GCA_913777025.1 uncultured Massilia sp.
CACGGCCTCTCCCAGGTCGGTGTCGGCCAGCGCATTGCCGCCGGGCTTGCGCGCCGTGTCCAGGCCCGCCAGCGCGGCCTGCACGTGGGTCTGCACGGTTTTTGCGTCGACTCGCTCGGACAGCAAGCCTTTCGGCGACGGCGCGCCGGGCTGCGACTGGTTGAAGGCGGCCAGCACCAGCGCGTCGCCGGGCTGCGCCACGCTGCCGGCCAGCGCCGCCACCAGCGGCTTGAACTGGGATTGCGGATCGCTGTAGAAGGGCTCCATCCAGCCCGAGTTCTGCACCAGCACGACTTGCGGGATCGCCGCGGCCGGACGCAGCACGCCCAGCAGGCCGAGCGCCAGCACCCCGGCGTGAAGGCAGGCACGCAACAGCGGACGACCCATGGCGCCCCTCACGACAAGGCTTCCAGGTTCCAGCCGCGGATCCGGTTCCAGTCTGGGTGGTGCAGCCAAAGCCGGTTGGCGTACACGAAGGGCACGCACTCGAGCGGACGCGAGAGGCGCGCGACCTCGTCGAGGATCACGTTGCGCCTGCCGATCCACTCCACCGTGGTACGCGGGATCACGCGGCTGGCCAGCGCGTCTTCCGCGCGGCCGGTGTATTTGTGGAAGCGCAGCACCAGCCCGCTCGGCTGGCTGCGGTTGTTGTTGAAGCTGCGCAGCAGCGGCAAGACCAAGGAATCGTCCTCGGCCTGGTCTTCCACGTGCTCGCCGGACCAGGGCTCGTCGACCACCGGGTGGCCGCGCCGGAACAGCAGGTTGGCGAAACCCAGGCGCGCGCCGTCGATGCGCTCGCGCTGCGGGCGCTCGCTACCCAGTTCGAGGAAGCCGTAGGATTGGCCGTCGTGCCCGATCAGCCACATGCGGCCGTCGCGGCTCAGGGTCGGGCCGCCCAGGTCGAGGCTGGGCAGCCAGGTGTCGGGCCAGGGCAGGAAACGCGGCGCCTCGCCCGGACGCCAGGCCAGCTGGCCCTCCGGGTGCAGCCACAGCAGGCGGCCATCGTAGCCGATCGGCCGGCTCCAGCCCGTGAGCGGCAGCGCGCCGCAATCCTGGGCTGGCGCCGGTGCCAGGTCGGGATCGAGCGCATACAGGCTGAGGCCGCCGGCGGGATTGCGCGCCAGGCAGGCGATGTGGCGGCGCATGGTGCCGGGCGCGGCCACCAGCGGGGCGGCCAGCAGCGTTTCGGTGCGGTAGGTTTCGGTGACCGGGTTGATCCACAGGCGGCGCAGGCCCTGGGCCGTGGGCACCAGCGCGACCTCGCCGCGGCGCGGCGGATCGCCCAGGTGCGGCAGCGGCAGCCAGCCGTAGTCGGAGGCCGTGAAACTCAGGTCGGCGGCGCCCTCCTCCGGCAGCATCACGTGCCAGACGGCGGCCAGCGGGTCCCAGTACTGCAGCACACCGCGCGCCGGCGCCAGCGCCAGCAGGCGCTGTTCGGGGAAGCCGTAGCCGGCGGCGGCGAACACGCAGTGGGCGTTCGGCGGCGGCGGCATCTCGGCTTCGAAGCGCCCGACCACGGGCGCGGCGGGACGCTCCTCCAGGCTATCGCCGAGGGGCAGCGCGGTGACGGGCAAGCCGTGCGGTACGTGGCGCGGCAGCAGTGCGTCCGCATACGGCCCCCACCACTCGGGCAGGCGCTGCTGGCGGCCGGCGAAGCGTTCGAGCGGACGGCCGCATTCGGGACAGTAGGCGAAACCTTCGGGATAGATGGGCGCGTGCTCGCAGGCGGTGGGCAGCGATGCGCCGAGCAGGCGCGCAATGTCGGCCACGCGGCCGCGTGCCTGCGTGCCGGCGCTCCAGCCGACCTGCCCCAGCCCTTCGCTGGCGGCCAGGTCGAACTGCCCGGTCCTCTCGTCTTCCAGCCAGACGCTGGCCGGCGTTTCCCATCGGTATGCCATTCGCTCGCCCGTTGGATCTTGATCGTGAATATGCATGATTCGAAAAAAGCACCGGCCCGCCTCTCGCGTCGGGTCGTTGTGCTTTTGGAATCATAGCGCTACCGTCAAGCCGACGGCGCGCTGTTCACGAGGTAGCGTGTGGCTATGCTTCAGGGATCAAAGTCCAGCCTGTTCCAAGGAACTTTTGGAAGAGCGCGCTTCCGCCAGCACCACCTGCCGGATCTTCCAGCTGCCGGCCTCGCGCACCATCGCCAGCGCCAGCACGCGCTTGGCGCCGTCCTCGCTGCCGAGGGTGACGATGACGTCGGCGCCGTCGCCGCGCTGGCGCACGACCGTGGCGGCCACGTGCTGGCGCCAGGCGCTCTGGTAGCCGGGCGATTGCAGGAAATAGTCGGTAGACGGGGCGCTGCCGCCGCTCGGGCTCAGGCTCAGGCGTTCGCTCAGGCGCGCCGTCAATTCCCTGGCGACGTAGTTGTTGAAGGTGGCGTGGCGGTCGCTGAGCGGGTCCTGGTCGGCGCCCAGCGTGTCCAGGTACCAGCCGTAGAACTCGGCCGCCACCGCGTCCGGCGAGGCCTGGCGCGGCCCGGCCTGGCGCGGCGCGGCCTGCACCTGGGCGACGTCCATCCAGGCGAGCGCGGCCAGCATCAGCAAGGCGCCCAGCATCGACGCGAACTTGTATTTTAGAAATTTTCCCTTAAGAATCAACATGATGGCGCTCCTGACAACCAAACTGTGCAGCAAGCCGGGGCTGCCAGCCCTGCGCTTGCGCAAGCCCCGGTATCGCCGGACCGGCTGCCGGGTTTGTCCCGGGTTTCACCTATAATGCCGGGTCGACTCCTCATCCATCCCGCCATGACCGCCGTCCCGCCCCTCAGCCCGCCCACCTCGCCCGACCTGCCCGCCTCCGCCATCGACGCCGCCAGCGCCAACCTGCGCGACCTGCTGGCGTTCGCCCTCGAGCACGGTCCGGACCACGCCGCGCTGGTGGTCCACGACACCCGCACCGGCCTGGCGCGCGCCCTGGCCGAGGCTTACCGGCGCAACCTGCCGGACGCCCGCTTCGTCGATTTCGACAGCGTCGAACCGGGCGAGGTGCTGGCCCTGTTCAAGACCCTGGCGCCGAAGGACCTGGTGGTGCTGGTGCAGTCGACCAATTTCCGCCTCGACGGCTTCCGCCTGCGCGTGGAATTGTTCAAGCTGGGCCTGAAGGTGATCGAGCACGTGCACCTGTCGCGCATGCCGGGGACGCAGGGCGAGCACTACATCGAATCGCTGGCCTACGATCTGCAATACTTCCGTGGCGTAGGTCACGCGCTCAAACGCCGCATCGACAACGCCCTCCGCGCCGAGGTGCACGGCGGCGGCGAGGTGCTGGTGTTCGATTCGGCGCTGGAACCGGCCAAGCTGAACGTGGGCGACTACGGCGCGATGGCCAACGCCGGCGGCCAGTTTCCGATCGGCGAAGTGTTCACCGAGGCGAAGGACCTGGAAGCGGTCAGCGGCCGCGCGCAGATCCACGTGTTCGGCGACACCTCCTACCTCGTCAACCGTCCCGAAAAACCGGTGACCATCGTGATCGAGCGCGGGCGCGTGGTCGACGCCATCGACGCCACGCCGGAATTCCGGGAAGTCCTCGACATCATCCGCCGCGACGAGGGCGAGGTCTGGGTGCGCGAACTCGGCTTCGGCATGAACCGCGCTTTCACCCGCGAGCGCCGCGTCGACGACATCGGCACCTACGAGCGCATGTGCGGCATCCACCTGTCGCTGGGCGCCAAGCACGGCGTGTATGCCAAGCCTGGCTTCAAGCGCAAGGATGCGCGCTACCACATCGACGTGTTCGTGGTGACCGACGCGGTCTGGCTGGATGGCGAGCGGGTCTACGCGGATGGGGCCTGGACCGTGGCGCCGGCGGCGTAAAATACCTGCATCGACCACCGGACCACGCCATGCTCAACCAGGAACAGCAAGCCCAGTACCAGCGCGACGGCTACGTCGTCATCCCCGATTTCAAACCCGCCGAGGAACTCGCGCGCCTGCGCCGGCGCGCCGAGCAGATCGTCGACGCCTTCGACCCGGCCGAATCGCGCGCCGTCTTCACCACGCACGACCAGGCCCGCGCCAGCGACGCCTGGTTCCTCGGCTCGGACAACACGGTGCGCTGCTTCTTCGAAGAGGAAGCCTTCGGCCCCGACGGCCAGCTGAAGCAGGCCAAGGCCCTGTCGATCAACAAGATCGGCCACGCGATGCACGACCTCGACCCGGTCTTCGAAGCCTTTACGCGCGATGCGAAGCTGGCCGCCGTGGCGCGCGACCTGGGCCTGGAGCAGCCGCAGATCTGGCAGTCGATGTACATCGATTAGTGGAAAACACCCCACAGTCTGACATAGGTGGCTCCAGCTCCCACACCACAGAATCGTCCCTCACTGACTGGCCCGGTTTGCTTAACCTGGGCACTTCTTCAGCTCCTTCTTTACGCGAAAAATCGCCGTCAACCGCAGCGAAATCGGCTCCGCTCGCACTCTAGGATTCATGCCACTTTACCCAGTTCAGCAAATACCACATTTTGAGCAATTTGTGGGTATGATTCATACCTAAAGTTGTAAGAAGTTGACAGAGTGTTGTTTCCATGCTACAATTCAGGGTATTACAGGTGACATGTGTGCTACACCCGGTCACTTCGATTCTCGATCCATCCTGGATCAACCCTAGACAACAAATTTCAATCCTTGACACATAGGAGATATATCTATGCGTGTGAACAACGCTATCCCTGGGTTCGGAAAGCAGCTCCGAACGCCGGACTTTTACGCCATCGTGGACAGCATCATTGCTGTACTGCGCCCGCACAGTACTTTGCGGACCATCGCCATGCATCTGAATTCACAGAAACTGCCCACCGCGTCAGGCATGGAGTGGAACAGAGAACGCGTTTCTCAATACATCAGGCATCGCAAACTTAACGCAACAACAGATAAGGAATAAACATGACAACGAAACAAGCGGCTCCAGCAGCCGAAACCGCACCGGCAATGCCAGACCTGCCAGCAAAGCCGTTCTCGATCACTATCGGAGCGCCGATGGACGCAGCGTTTAACGAGATGATTCTGCATGCGCGTCAAGGATATACGCTTAGTGACGGTCCAATTCAGATTACTCCTACTGGCTGGGCGTGGTTCACGCTAGTCCAAGGTAGTCCGAAAGAGTACATCATCAACGCGGCAAAGCAGTCGATTGAACGGAGCCAACAAGAGGAAGCCGCTGCTTACAAGCGAGACGTAGAAGCCGCCGCTAAGCGCCTGCTGGAAGATGAGAAGCGAAAGCAATTGGAAAAGGACGTAGCTGATGCCACCGCTAATCTTGAAAAGCAGATCGCGGAGCTGCGCAAAGCAGCAAATAAAGAGCTGGCAAAGCTCAACTAAGTAAGTCCCCAGCCTCCCGGTCGGGGAGCGCTTCTCGCCAATTAAAAACCATCTAGTTTTTTATTCTGGCAACAGTAGTAAAGACAATCCGTAAACCGCAGTCGATCAATGTACGCCGCTATCACGGTGCGCATCCGTTCGCCTGCGTTTTGCATAACGAATAAGGAAAGCAAATGAAATCGAGTGAATACGTCCCAAAGTGCGTTCCTGGGACTGGCCGTCAAATAATGGGTAAGCATAATGGAGTAGAGCTAGAGCGTGCCTGGGTCTACTTGCCGCCTGCTACTTGGGAGAAATTACGAGGAATGGGAATCCGTCACGGAGTAAGTGACAGCGTGATTGTAGAACAGCTCGTGAACATTGCTAGTGCTACGCACCCGTAAGATTGTCAATATCGATAACTGCATATTAGAACATTTTTCAAAGACGCCTACGAGCTACGTAAGTTATTGATTATAAACGGCAATTTGACAAATAGAAAATGACATTCTCCGGGCTGTCAGGTAAGTCATATATAAGCCTAAACAATATTAATAGTAATACTAAGGAAGAGTCAAGGGATGAATCCTAAGCATTACTCCCCTCCCTCCCTATTGATTGGGGAGGGGAAAAGAAACCAACTGGAAGAGATTGGAAATGCCACGTACAAAAATGAAGAGTGCCATCCTAGACGCCAATGGCGGTCTGGATAGCCAAAGGGCATTGAATAACGCCCGTAACATCCTGCTTAATCACGACTTGAAACAGCCGGTGCTATACCACCTAGTTTTAACTGGCTCCCAGTCGATTGCTACCTACCAAGCTGTAATCAAAAGCCTCGTTAGACGTATCAGGAATCATGGATGCCGAATGGAATACTTCGGTGCATACGAAAATGACGAAGTAAAAGGGATGCATGCTCACTGCTTCCTGTTGACCGAAACGAGCAAGAAAACGCCATTTAAGATTCTTAATATCAACGATGGCGAATACCTGCATAAGCTGGCTGATAGGCACGGTCTAAACAGGATCCATATCAGCAAGCCAAAGAACAGTATGCATGACGGTCAATTCTTCGCCCGTCCGTTAAAGGGCGAGAAGCTGGAAGACTGTCTGAGGTGGACAGACTATTTGTTCAAATGCCGGTCCAAAGACGATATTCCATCAAGGGAGAAGTATTTCTATTCAGAGTTCAAGGCTTCCCAAACCAAACGAGCCACACAGAAGGCGATAGCCCCTGCCGCTGCTCTCCCAGCAGCGCAAGTAGAAGCAATCTCAACAAACGAAGGAGAAGATATGTCAGACCGATTGAAAGAAGCAGCATTCAAGTACCTGGGCGGCCTATACAAGAATTGTGTAGACGCCAGAATGAATGTCAAAGAGATTCAGAGCCACCTAGCAAGTAAAGGCGTCAACCGCTCCCTGTTTCAGGTTAAGCAGGAGCTAACCCATGAATTCGGATATTCCGGCTACGTAGAAGCCCATCCGGCACCGGCAAGAGTCAACCTAGCCGAATTCGATAGGGCCATCGATAGGATGACAGGACGAGAACTACGGCTCCACATGAGTCAACCCAATTATGAAAGGATGTATATATGAAAGCCAGTTTGAAACGTAAAGCTACGCCAGCGCCAGTAGCGTCACTGAAGGCCGCTCCCCAGCCTGCTAAGCCGCCCCAGGGCACGTGGTGGTGGGGTGCTCCAGACGAGGAAACAAAGACTCATGTAGCGGCTCCAAATCCAACACAGCCAGCGCCAGCCAGGATGAACGCTGCCGTGCTGGCCGAGCTGGCCCGTATTGCCAGCCCGCCTAAATAATCGCCCAGGAAATTCCGCGCGTTAATTCTAGGGTGCCCAGCAACCTTACGCATGAAGTCGTCATGTCGCAGTACAGCCTTGTCTTAGGAGTCTAGATACGTATGCAGAAAATTCTGCACAGCGATTCCAGGGTGTTCGCTAATGTCGGGGTGACTTGTCGTCTCTTGCTGCAATCTCCGCACCAATTACAGCAAGCCGTGCACCTTCGTGCTTTTCATGGAGCTTAACCTGTCGGTCCAGAATGCCCATATCTCCCTGATGGCTGAAACCAAGCCGGGTATATTTGTAGTGTTCCAGCGACTCTTCCAGTGTCAAGCCTACAAAAACTTCGTTTCCATCGTTGTCGGTAGACAACATTCTCATTTCATTGAGGTAGGCCCGTTCCGCTTCGGTGAATTGCATAATTACTCCCAGTTGCTAAGCAGTTACTTCCGGGTAAATATTGCCTCGATCAGTTCGGTTAAATTTACGCGTGTACTAGGGCATCTGACAGTATGAATTGGAGTACTAAAATCAATATTACAGCCTTGTCCAAGACATTAAATGCGCTGCCGAAGCCATGAAACCATCATTCAATCTAGGCGTAAAATTTTAAACTACAGTGTCCCCACGATCGTCACGTTCTTTGCTCGTGGTCCTTTTGGGTTTTCCGGATACTGTAATTCGAACTGGACATTAGATCCTAAAGTAGCTTTTGCATCACCATCTTCACCGGTGAACTCGCTAAAATGCACAAATACGTCTTTGCCTTTTTCCCGTCTAATGAATCCTACTCCTTTTACTGGGTCGTAAGCATTCAATATTCCGTAATAAATTTGACTAGGCATAAATCGACCTCAAGGTTTTCCCTGGACGTTTCTTGTTGAGTGCATTCTGTAATTTCTTTGCAACTGTGGCATGTGTCCGCTTCACAACTGCAACGTTATGCTGAAGGTTGTAGTATTTTTTTATGTATCCAATGGTCCCAGTATCACGGGCACGTCGGCAGAATTTTTCCACGAGGTTGGAAATTTTTGCGACTCCTCGATCATCGTAAATCGGCTCAATACCATTAAGTAAGCTACGGAGCCGTAACGCTCGCGAATGTTTTAGCCTTTGCAGCAGTGCAACCTTTCCCGACACAGAGTTATACTCGTTGTGATAATTATCTGAAAAGCGTCCAAATTGCTGAGCTTTACGTCTAACATTAACAACCTCTGCCGATATTGCCAGTCGTTTTTTCTTTTCTAGCTTGGGTGTTCCACGATTAAGCCACAGACCAGTTACAGACATGAGTTCGGCTGGATTTGACCGAGAACGTACATGAGTTTTTTTGGGGTGAAGATGGAAGTTATATGAGGACAGCATAGCAGCAACACGAGTTACTACCTTCGTTACACGCTCGTTTGAAATTAATTTCTTACTGCTCACGGTTATATCGTCAATGAGTCGAGTATAGATATAACCTTGAGCTTCGAAACTTGAGGCAATTTTATACTCGTCCTCAAACATTACCAAATTCGATATTACTGAACTCGTGGGGGCGCCTTGCGGCAATTGGCCATTTAGCGTAGTGAGTTTTGCTAGTAAGTTTGATACTTTGGGTGGGAACTTAAAAAGAAGTAAAAATGTTTTCTCAACCAACTCTGGAGTAATTGCCGGGAAGAATCCCTTAATATCCATCATAATGGCAACTTCTGCGTTGCGATGCGAATTCGCGTTGGTATAGAAGTCCCGAGAATCTGAAGCTTTTATTCCACCGTGCAGATATGCAGGATACTTTAAGTGGCAAAAAATACGACTAAGAATTCTTTTTTGAATAACCTTAAGCTCTAAATAAGGCTCTGCAAGTTCACGGTTTTTTCCTTTGACTATCTTATCAAAAACTAAGTAGTTCTTTTGACCGCGTGCCGCCAAATTTACAAGCCGATTCTCTGTAATATCTAACGTTTTTGCTAAAGTTGCAACACTTCCGATAGGTATTCCAGCGTAATAAATTTTATGCGAACCTGCCATGATTTAGCAAATAACGGAAAATCAGTGAAAGGGGTTAGCTGATATCAAAGTGAGAAATCCACTTAACTACTTCACTAACGAAAAAAGGTATGAGCGAATAAAAAAACCTCGCAAATACTGATTTCAACTTGCCAGCGCCGGCGGGTTTGTCGTCAGTGGAAATCTCCCGATTTACCACAACCAAGTTCTTTACTGCAACGTACACCACGGGAAATTTTGGCTTTTCCATAATAGCTTTCCTTTCAAGTAGACACCATTTCTGGTGTAGGCCCCACACCATGTGGGGCTTGCCTAACATTGAAGTATTGCTATCGAAGGCAAAAACCGGCGCGGCAGTTCCCTCTCACGTCATTACGCCTAACTGGGGTAGACCCCAGCGTCGGGTCCGATAACACAGGCGCATTCGCAGTCGATGAATGGCCGGCTCCCGGTCGTGATCGCTTCCAAAAGGATTTGATCGTCTCTCCTAAGAGAGACCCGTATCCTTCGATTCGTGGTTTCCGTTTCGAACACCCTCAGGTATCCACCTGATGCAACTATTGTATAGCTGGTATTTTCTTGTTGTAAACGAATTTTTAAAAATGCTTTCATCATCTGGTCCATTTGAAGCATGCCCTAGTTAGACCAGCAACGAGCCGGTAGCTCTACGGTACAAAAAATCAAAATGTACCAAGTAAAATATACCAATTTTAATAGACTGTGTATAATAGACTAATCAACACAGCAGCCTGAAAGGAACTAACATGTTCGTACGCGCCTACCTCCGTGCCTCGACTGACGGCCAGGATGCAACCCGTGCCAAAGATCAACTGAAAACATTTGCTGCGGAGCGCGGCCTGTCCGTTGCAGCTTGGTATGTAGAGAACGAATCGGGCGCATCCCTGAAACGTCCGGCTCTGTTTGAATTGATCGGAGAAGCCGAAGAAGGCGACATCCTTTTGATTGAGCAAGTGGACCGCTTGTCCCGACTGGACGAAAGGGACTGGGAAGCTCTGAAGGCTACGCTTAAGGCCAAGCAAATTAAAGTTGTAGCGATGGACCTGCCGACTTCGTGGATGATGACGGCTACTGATCCGACAGCTAGTCGTATGTTCGCTGCCGTCAACGATATGATGCTTGACATGCTGGCCGCTATCGCTCGTAAGGACTACGAAGACCGTCGCCGCCGCGCTGCACAAGGTATCGAAAAGGCGAAGGCCAAAGGGAAGTATCAAGGCCGGGTTGAGGATACGGAGCGTAACGCCCTGATCCAGCGCCACCTGAAAGCAGGTCAGTCAAGCTGGAATGAGATTATGGAGCTAGTGGGTTGCAGCCGTGGCACGGTGGCCAAACAAGCCGCACTGCTCAAGGCTCAAATAGCTGAATAAGCACTGGACCCGTTTAAAGGCCCATGGCGGCCTTTTTGCCGTTCAGGCTACTCAGCCATCAACTCATTCATTTAAACGCCTCCACAGCGCTCTGACAGGCTCCAACATCGTATAAGACGCAGAAGGTTACGCACATACGAAGCAGTAAGAGCCGCTGTGAGCCGTTTTCCAGTGGGGATGACCCTTACCCCCTCCCGGCCTCTCCGCGCCGCTCCTATTGATATTTTACGGCTCCGAATGGCCCTTGCCATGCCATCCCCGGCCCGTTAAGCAATCCGCTGGCCCCCCGTCGATTTCCAGATACACGGAGCCTTCGGCCAGACAGGGCACCTTCTCAAAAATTTTTTTAAAAAAATCAGGGTTGGCAAATCACCCGGCTGGCGACTCATCATCACGCGTCACCGTGTACTCATCCGGCACGCTATTGGTGACGGTGTACCAGTCGGGTTCCTCGTATTGGCTCCAGTCTGGCCCCGGAGCTGTAGACGCTGGCGTAACCGGCTGGGTAGTATCGTTTGGCTTACGAAGCTTGCGGCGCCGTCCACTGACGAATAAGTCTTCCGCTTTCACTTCCCCCTGGTAGAACATCGCCGTCATAACATCGGGACTGTCTGTCTCCTTGTGAATATTGCCGTCCGTCTCCTTGATCGTCAGGATTTCTAATTCCTTTTTGTAGACAAGGTACGTCGTCACGATGTCCACCTTTGACGCCGTGACAAGGATGCTCAGCCGTTGCAGTAGCTCGTTAGCCCTGGACCGTCCTTCGTAGCTCTCCAAATCCAATCGGGCGAAGAAGTCAGCCTTGTCCGTGATTCTGTCGGCGGCAAGTGCCTTTTCCAGTTCGACGCGCTTCTCTTCCAGTCGCGCTATCTCGTCGTCAGCATCGGCTACAAGTGCCCGGATTGCTGGAGACGGACGGGCACGCAGGAACTCCAAATTCTCAGTCATATCGCGCTGTAGTACCGCTATCCGGCCTTCCAATTCGTTTAGCTGGGCTTGAAGGCTCCGGGCGTCACTCTGCACCAGAGACAAGCTGTTGACCTTCGTAAGTAGCTCCTTAAACACTTCTTCGGACCTGTCCAGCCGGATCGCCTTGGCCTGACACCGTCCTTTGGCAGCTTCGTAGCAACGAAGGTACTTCCGCTGCTCCTTGCCCTTGCTGTACAGGTTTAACGCGGCGCGACAATGCGTACACTTCAGCAGCTTTGACCAGACATTGAAGCGAGGGGGTTGCTTCGTTGATCGTGCCCTGAATCTGTCCGTGGTGGCCTTCTGTGCCGCGTAGAACGTCGTCTCATCAATAATCGGTGCGTACAAGCCCGTGATCGGTTCGCCCACTGGCACCCGCTCCTTACCCTTGCCCCTGTAGGGTTGATAGATACCTAGCACTGTGGGGCTTTTCAGAATTTGATCGACGCTGGACGCCCCCCAGCCAGTCTTTCCCCTGAAAGCTGGAGTCCCACGCTCGTTTAACTTGCGAGCAACAATGTTCCTGCCGTAGCCATCGAGTGTCATCTGGAAGATGTCCCGGACGATGTTTGCCTTTGCCTCGTTGACGACGTAATGCGTTGGCTTCTTCTTCAGGCTTTTGTCATTGTCATCGTAGACGGCATCGAGCCATCCTGGCTTGGTGGCTCCCATCGGCTTCCCCGAACGCGCGGCTTCCTGCTTGTTGCGCCACGCAATGCCGACACGAACAGACTTGTGATGACTCTCCCGGTGCGACCGGCTCATTTCCATGATACTGACGATTAGGTCAAGCTCCTGGACCTCACCAGCCTTGTACAGCTTGTCATCGTTGACGCTGACAATATGGATTCCAGCATTCAGCAAGTCAAGGAATCTGGGGAGCGCTTCTCTAGGATGCTGACGGGACAGACGGTCCAGTGATTCAACGATAAGGTAGGAGCCGACCGGAATAGACTTGGCTTCTACCAGATCAAGAAACCGGCGCAGCTCGGCCTTGTCATCGGTTGCGTTCTTCCCACGGTATGCCGACTTGGCACGGTCAAGGAATACGTACTGCTCGTCATCGACCAATTGAAGGTCATGTTTCCGACAGTACTCTACGGCTATGTCCTTCTGCCGTTTCAGGCTACCTTCCTCGTTCTGCTGGATGTGCGAGAAGCGCCGGTAGCTATATGCAAGGGGTTTGGGCGTGTTCATCCAGCCAGTTTACTGGAATGGGGTGTAAAGCACCAGACGATCTACATCTTCAAGCAGCCCGGCATCGGCGGCGAAGTGCGCTGGCACCAGGACGCCACCTTCTTCGACTCGACCCCGATCAGCGTGACCACCTTCTGGTTCGCGCTCGAAGATGCGACGCTCGACAACGGCTGCCTGTGGGTCGAGCCGGGCGGGCACCGCGGCCCGCTGCGCGAGCGCTTCCTGCGCGAGGGCGACGCCATCACCATGGAAAAGCTGGACGGCACGCCGTGGCCGGATGACTCGATCGCCGTGCCGCTGGAAGCCAAGGCGGGCAGCCTGGTGTGCTTCCATGGGCTGCTGCCGCACTACTCGGCCCCGAACCGCTCGCCGGTATCGCGCCATGCTTTTACCCTGCATGTGACCGATGGGCGTACCGCGTATTCGCCGAAGAACTGGATCCAGCGCGATGCCGGCCTGCCGGTGCGCGGGTTCATTTGATCACGCCGTTCGACCCTGGCCACCGTGACGGCGTCATCGCCGTCGTCCTGCCGATCCAGCAGCTGGAATTCGGGATCCCGGTCCAGCTCGCCGACCAGCCCGACCTGCTGGATATTCCCGGCTTTTACCAGCAGGGCAAGGGCCAGTTCTGGGTGGCGCTGGACGGCGGCATGGTGGTCGGCACGATCGGCCTCCTGGACATCGGCAATGGCGAAGGCGCGCTGCGCAAGATGTTCGTCGCCCCCAGCCACCGCGGCGCTGCCCGTGGCACCGCGCAACGCTTGCTGCACACCCTCGTCGACTGGGCGCGGGCACGCGGCATGCGGCGTCTCTACCTGGGCACCACCGACAAATTCCTGGCGGCGCACCGCTTCTACGACAAGCACGGCTTCAGGG
This sequence comes from uncultured Massilia sp., assembly GCA_913777025.1. Taxonomy (GTDB): domain Bacteria; phylum Pseudomonadota; class Gammaproteobacteria; order Burkholderiales; family Burkholderiaceae_D; genus Telluria. The sequence goes on from CAJYQM010000298.1 coordinate 13,521, forward strand.
AAATCGACGCGGCCGAGCTGCCTGCCGACTTCCCCGTCATGAAGGTCGATACCCGCTTCTATATATACTCTATGTATTAAAACTACACAGATATCGAAATTCGATTGACACAAATACAGGCGTGTTCAAGAATCATCCGGTCAGCGCAACGGAGACAACGCAAGATAATGCGCCTGATACGTAGTAAAAGTACCTAACAAACCGTCAGTACTTTACCGTATAACAATCGGAGGAGATCATGAAGAACAAGCCGTTCGCCGCCATCCTGGCGGCAGGCATCCTTGCGGCCGCGGGCTGCGCGGGCGCCGCCACCCCGGCCCAGCAGGCCGGTGGCAGCAATGCCATCCTGCTGCAGGGCTTTCACTGGAATTCCGCAGCCTACGCCGGTCCCGACTGGTACAACACCCTGATGAACAACGTCGGCGACCTGTCGGGCATGGGCTTCACCCACGTCTGGTTCCCGCCGCCATCGGATTCCGCGGCGCGCGAAGGCTACCTGCCGCGCCAGCTGAACAAACTCGATTCCAGCTACGGCAGCGCCGCCGAATTGACCAACGTGATCAGCGCCTTCAAGAGCCGCGGGGTGAAGGCGATCGCCGACGTGGTCGTCAACCACCGCGTGGGCACGACCGGCTGGTCCGACTTCACCAATCCGAACTGGACCACCTACACCATCGTCAACAACGACGAGTGCAATTGCGGCCTGGGCGCGGCCGACACCGGCGGCGGCTTCAGCGGCGGGCGCGACCTGGCCCATACCAACGTCGGCGAGGTCCAGAACGGCATCGTCAACTGGCTGAACTACACCCTCAAGCCGGTCGGCTTTTCCGGCCTGCGCTTCGATTACGTGAAGGGCTTCGGCGCCAATTACGTGGGCCAGTATGCGAACGCCTTCGGCGCCGAGTTCTGCGTGGGCGAGCTGTGGCAGGACTTCGACATCAACAACATCGATGCCAACCGCCAGGCCATCATGAACTGGATCAACGGCACCAACAGCAGCTGCGGCGCCTTCGACTTCACCACCAAGGGCATCCTCAACGACGCCCTCGCCAACGGCAATTACTGGCGCCTGAAGGCGGCCGACGGCAAGCCGCAGGGCGCGATCGGCTGGTGGCCGGCGATGTCGGTGACCTTCGTCGACAACCACGACACCGGTCCGGCGGAAAGCTGCGGCAGCGGCCAGAACCTGTGGCCGGCGCCCTGCGACAAGGTGATGGAAGGCTATGCCTACATCCTGACCCACCCGGGCATCCCGACCGTGTTCTACCCGCACATCTACAACTGGAACCTGAAGTCCCAGATTGCCGCGCTGATGAATGCGCGCAAGGCGGCCGGCGTGAACTCGACCTCCGCGGTCGCGATCCAGCAGGCGACCCAGGGGCTGTACGCGGCCACCATCACCGGCACCACCCGCCAGCTGGCCATGAAGATCGGCCCGAACAGCTGGAGCCCGGGCTCCGGCTGGACCCTGCAGACTTCCGGCAACAACTACGCCATCTGGATGAAGTAAGTTCAAATGCCGCCGGCTTCAGTCGACCGGCGGCATCCCGTAATAGTCGGGCGCGCCATCCATCACCACGTCGATCCGGTCCAGCACCACGCCCGGATCGAGCGCATGCACGCGCAGCGTATGCGGTCCCGGCTTCAGTTGCGCCACGCTGCTGCTGCGCACCGCCATGTTCGACAGCACCGCCTCCTTCCACGCATCGCTGCGCCCCACCGTCGTGAAGTCGAAGACTTCCAGCGGTCCGCCATCCAGGCTGGCCGCGATGCGCACGCGGTTGGCGGCCGTCAGCGGGTGTTCCGGCACGGTGACGAAGCGCAGCGTGGCGTCGCCTTCGGTGGCGGTCGCGAAGCGGTATTCGAGCGGGATGCCCGGCGTCTGCGGCTGGCGTGACGGCAGGTCCAGGCGCGCACGCATCGCCTGGCCCGATGTGCCCAGGCCCGGCTGCGCTTCCCAGTCGGCGTTCGCGGGCGCCAGGCCGGCGGGCAGTACCACGATGCGTTCGCGCTCGCCCGGCACATCGCCCGCCGTGTCCTCCACGCGCAGGTTCACGTTCACGGTCTTGTCGCCGCACTGCAGGGACAGGCCGGGACGCTCGCCGCCGTCGTAATCCAGCGTGATGCGCTGCTCGAAGCCATTCGCCGCATTCAGCTCGCCCGCGTCCGCATCGGCGCGCACCGCACGCGCGCCCGCGCGGACCGACCACGCGGCCGGCTGCTCGCCATAACTGACCAGCGTCACCGTACGGGCCGCCGGCTTCCCCTTGCGCAGCACCAGCCGGTCCGCCTCGAGCGACAACGGCGCCGGATAGACGATGCCGCAGCCGCGCCGCGCCGACGCATTCCAGGCCGGGTACAGCGGCTCGGCAAACACCGGCAGGCGGCGCGGCGCCATGTCCATGATGCCCTTCCACTTGCCGCCCGCCAGCGCATTGTAGGCGGCGGTATCGGCGATGATGGCCGCATGCGCTTCCCGCGCCTGGCGCGCATACAAATTGGCGCTCGGGCGCTGCTGCTGCGCATACCCGGCCGCCAGGTCCAGCTTCAGGATGCGCGTGTTCAGGTTGGTGCCGGAGCGCACCGGATACAGCACCAGCTCGAAATACGCATCGCGCAGTTCAGGAGGCAAGCGCGCGCCCAGGGCCTCGGCCTGTGCCGCCAGCGCACGATACGCTGCCAGGCGCCGCTCGGCTTCCTCGCCGCCGGACCGCAGGTAGCCGGTCGTGCGCGTCGGCCGCGTGGGTTCGGTCTGGCTCCAGCCCATGAATTCGGGGCGGCGCTCCCAGGCCAGGCGGTAGTACTCCCACATCAGTCCCGCGATCCCCGCGCCGTATTCCGCACCGAACTGCGACCCAGCCCACGCCTGCAGATGACGCACCGGTTCCTGCTCAAGCACCCTGGCGTCGAAGGCCGCGTCCAGGAAATACTGGACCAGGTACTCGGCCGGCTTGATGTCGCCGACGTTGACCACCCACAACCGGCGCGCGTCCAGGGCCCAGGCGCGCTGCAGTTGGTCGCGGACCAGGGCGGGATGCGTCGTGCCCAGCCACAGGTAGTCGTGCGGCCGGCCCCAGTAGGACAGGTGGTAATAGATACCGCTGCCCCCCGGGCGCCGGCGGTCCCGCGGCGTGCCGAGCTGGCTCAGGTAGCCATAGTTATCGTCGGGCCAGACCAGGGTCACGTCCCCGGGCACCTGCAGGCCGAGGTTGTAGTAGTCCAGCACCTCCTTGTACATCGTGAACGCCTGCGGGATGCGCTCTGGCGGCTTGCCCAGTGCCCGGCCCAGCATGCCCCGCTGCAGGGAAAAGACCTGGGCCAGCGTGTCGCGTGCGTGCTCCGGGCTGGTCGCCCCTTCCATGGCCGAATCGTGGACGCCGCGCAGGCCCAGCGAATAGACGTTCTCGTAGCCCTTCACCTCGTCGATGCGCTGCTGCCAGTAAGCGAGCAGGCGCTCGCGGTTGGTGAAGAAGTTGAAGGCGCCGGACGACTTGGGCCACTCGCGCACGTTGTTGCGCATCATCGGCTCGGCATGCGAAGTGCCGACGATGATCGCGTAGTCGTCCGCCATCCCGGCATTGCCCGGCACCTGGTAGAACGGCGTGGTGGAATCGTGCATCGCGGGCCAGATCAGGTTGGCCTTCAGGCGCCACAGCAGCTCGAACACGCGCGCGTAGGTGGCCGGGCCGATGTCGCCGGCCGGGTCGGTGCGTGCGGCCCAGGGCTGCAGGCCCCAGTCCTCATCGTTGATGAAGATGCCGCGCTGGGCCACCGACGGCGCGGGCGAGAGCCGCGCCGTGCCGTCGACCGTGATGCCGCGCCGGGGCCGCGGCGCCACGTCGGCCCACCATTCCCAGGCCGAGACGCCCAGTTCGCGCGTCAGGTCGACCACGCCGTACACGGCGCCGCGGCGGTCGGCGCCGGCGATCAGCAGGACCGAGTGCCCCTCCGCCTGGCCGGCGGCGCGCAGGTAACGCTCGGCCTGGCCGGCCAGCGGCGCCAGGTCGACACCCAGCGCCTTTGCCACGTCCCGCACCTGGCGCGAGTCCGCCGTGCCTACCACGATGCAGCGGCGTGCGCAGTCCCGCAGGCGGGTGGCCAGGGGTGCCGCCAGGCCGCTGATGCGCTCGAGGTCGCGGCCCAGCATGCCGGCCGCCAGGCGGAGCGTCGCCTGGTCGTCGTGCACGATGGACGGCAGCCGGCCGCCGGCGTCGATCGGGAAAGGCCGCGCATGGGCCAGCCCGCCGGCCAGCAGCAGGACGAGTGAAAGGCGTCGGATCAAGATGCTCCCCTCCATGGAAGAGCTGGAATGGTAATGTGCGGCGGGACCGGAACGGCACCAGAGCCGCAAACGATCAGGACCGTGATCGCGGCCGGCCCATCAGCCGGCCATCAACTGCCGCCCCGGCAAGTCGACGCCATGCACGCTGACGCGGTTGCGGCCGTGCTGTTTGGCGTGGTACAGCGCCTCGTCGGCGCGGCGCAGGATGTCTTCCCATGTGTCGTCGCCGGGATCGAGGGCCGCCACGCCGACGCTCACCGTCATGCGCACGGAGTGGCCTTCGATGTCCAGCCTCGAGGCCGCGACCAGTTCGCGCAGCCGCCCCGCGATGCCGTACACCTCGATCAGGCCGCTGCCGGTGACCAGCACCGCGAACTCCTCCCCGCCGATGCGGAACAGGGCGTCGTTGCCGCGCAGGGCGTTCGCGGCCAGGCGCGTCACATGGCAGATCGCGGCATCGCCGACACCGTGGCCGTAGCGGTCGTTGATCGACTTGAAGTGGTCGATGTCGAAGGTGATGAAGTGGATCGCCTCGCCGCTGCGCCGGGAGCGGCGCAAGGCGCGCGCGGCGATGTCGTGCAGCGCGCGGCGGTTCAGCCAGCCGGTCAGCACGTCGGTGAGCGAGGCGCGCGTCAGCGCCAGCGCCTGGTCGTGGGTGACGATCAGCGCGCAGCTCATGGTCGCCACCGACAGGAACACCAGCACGAACAGCGTGCCCCAGGTCTGCAGGTCGTGGCCGGCGACGAATGCCGGATCGATGCGCGCCTCGTGGACCATGAGCAGCGCGCGCACGCTCTGCTGGGCCAGGAAGAACAGTTCGAGCACGATCATCGGCAGGAAGGACAGCCGCGTCTCCCCGGTCGGCTGGCGCCACAGCAGCCAGGCCACGCTCAGGTTGATGAGGACGATGGGCGGCGTGAACAGGGCCACGCGGCAGACCACCGAGGCCTGCACCGCCGGCACGAGGTGCGCGCAGAACACCAGCGATGCCAGTACGCCCAGGATGTCCCAGCGCGGACGCATCCCCAGATGGCGGCGCAGGCCGGCCAGGATGCCGTAGTGGCCCGCGATATAGAACATGTTGCCGAACGCCGGGACCAGGAAATGCTTCAGGCCGAACTTGATGGCGCAGGCACCCAGGATCATGTTGATCGCGAAGAACAGCCCGGCCAGGGCCCAGTTGAACAGGCAGACCCGGCGCGCGCTGGCGAGGTAGAGCAAGCCCATGCTGCCGCACATGATCGTGCCCGCCAGCGCGCAAGCCACCGTCAATGTGAACGCATCCATCCTTTTCCCCGGCCAAGAACATTGTATGTATTTAAATTTCTATAAGTATAATGTTCTTGCCAATAGATAAATCTCTCGCATTATTTCAGTAGCGAAAAAACATCACCCATTCCAACAGAAGCAAGTGAAAGCGACGGCGTCGGCGCCTGTGATATAAGGTCGAACCGACAACCTCCCGAGGCAGCATGAGACCCGCCTTTTTCGCGATCGTGGGCGCCCAGTTCTTTTCGTCGCTGGCCGACAGCGCCCTGTTCATCCTGTGCGTATCGCTGATCTCTACCCTCGCCTTTCCGGAGTGGATGACGCCGATGCTGAAGATGGGCTTCGTGCTCTCGTACATCCTGCTCGCGCCTTTCGCCGGCGCCTTCGCGGATACCTTTCCCAAAGGCCGGGTGATGCTGGTGACGAACACGATCAAGATGGTCGGCTGCTCGCTGATCCTGGCCAAGGCCAATCCCCTGCTCGCCTACGGCATCGTCGGCTTCGGCGCCTCCGCCTACTCGCCGGCCAAGTACGGCATCCTGGCCGAGGTGCTGCCGGCGCGGCGGCTGGTGGTGGCCAACAGCTGGATCGAGGGTTCCACCGTGGTCGCGATGATCCTCGGCACCATCCTCGGCGGCCTGATCTCGTCGAACGAACACACCATCGCCTGGCTGCTGCACGCCAGCTTCTCGCTGTTCGGCTACATCGTCCCCAGCCCGCTGCATGCGGCGGTGACGGTGATCGTGCTGACCTACCTGCTGGCGGCGATCCTCAACCTGGGCGTGGTCAACGCCGGCAAGCGCTATGAAAGGCGGCGGCGTTCGTTCGGCGCGCTGTTCCGGGATTTCTACCGCTGCAATTCGACGCTGTGGCGCGACCGCGCCGGCCGCGTCTCGCTGGGCGTGACCTCGCTGTTCTGGGGGGCCGGCATGGTGCTGCAGATCCTGTTGCTGGCCTGGGCCCAGAGCGCGCTCGGGCTGCGCCTGGACCAGGCGGCGGCGCTGCAGGCGGTGTTCGCGGCCGGCGTGGTGCTGGGCGCCGCGCTGGCCGGCAAGGCGGTGCCGCTGGTGCGCTCGATGTCGGTGATGCCGCTGGGCGTGGTGCTGGGCATCGCCCTGTGCGCGATGGTGCTGGTGCATTCGGTGCAGGTCGCCCTGCCGCTGCTGCTCGTCATCGGCATCCTGGCCGGCCTGTTCGTGGTGCCGATGAACGCCGTTCTGCAGCACCGCGGCCACAGCCTGATGAGCGCCGGCCAGTCGATCGCGGTCCAGAATTTCAATGAAAACCTGGCCATCCTGGCCATGACCGGCGGCTATGCGATGGCCCTGCAGGTACAGCTCGGGATGAAGACGGTGCTGGTCCTGCTGG
>CAJYQM010000299.1 GCA_913777025.1 uncultured Massilia sp.
AGCATCTGCAGCGCGCCGATGGCGACCGACAGGGTCAAGAAGCCGAAGGTGTCGAAGCGCACGCGGCGCGCGCCTCGTTCGCCGTGGATGTAGCGCCAGATGCCCCAGAAGGCCATGGCGCCGATCGGCACGTTGATGAAGAAGACCCAGCGCCAGCTGTAGCTGTCGGTCAGCCAGCCGCCCAGCGAGGGCCCCAGGATCGGACCGATCATCACGCCCATGCCCCACACGGCCATCGCCGAGCCGTGCTTTTCCTTCGGGTTGATGTCGAGCAGGACCGACTGCGACAGCGGCACCAGCGCCGCCCCGAACACGCCCTGCAGCATGCGCGCGACGACGATCTCGGTCAGCGTGGCCGACAGCCCGCACAGGACGGACGCGATGGTGAAGCCGGCCACCGAGACCAGGAACACGTTCTTCAGGCCGAAGCGGTCGACCAGCCAGCCGTTCAGCGGCGTGGCGATGGCGGCGGCCACGATGAAGGAGGTCAGCACCCAGGTGATCTGGTCCGACGACGCCGACAGCGAACCCTGCATGTGGGGCAGGGCGACGTTGGCGATGGTGCCGTCCAGTGCCTGGATGATGGTGGCCAGCATGATCGAGATCGTGATCATGGTGCGGTTGATCGGCTGGCGCTCGGAGGCCAGGCTCGGGTTGTCGCTCACAGGGCGTCCTCGATGCGCCGGCGCAGGGTTTCCAGCAACGCGGTGGCGGCCGCCAGCTGCTGCGTGTCGAGGCCGGCCAACAGCCCGTCGCGGAAGTCGTGCGCCACCTTGCGCACTTCGTCGTAGACGGTGCGGCCGGCGTCGGTCAGGTGCACCTCCTTGACGCGGCGGTCGGTGGCGGACGGGGCGCGGGTGACGAAACCGTCGCGTTCCAGGCGGTCGAGCATGGCGACCATGGACGGGCCTTCGACGCCGACCAGGTCGGCCAGCGCGCGCTGCGAGAGCGGGTGCGGCGTTTTCGCGACCATCGCGATCGTCATCCAGCCGGACTGGCCGATGCCGAGGTGTTTCAGGCGCTTGTCCAGCGCCTGGCGCCAGATGCGCGCCGTGCCGTGCAGGGCCGCCGAGAGGCGCTCCTCCATCGGCGATTCAGGTAGAACGCTCATCATTAGACATAAAATAGATAGCAACCTATCGATTTTATTCTGTGCAAGCCTAATTGGCAATACGTGTGCGCCGCAGGGCTGGCCTCATGCCAGAATGCCATTACCCGGTATTCATTAAAGGATCGCCATGTCCGAAGCTGCACTGCTGACCGTCCATGGGATGGGGGAAACCCCGCGCGAGTATGCCGTGCAGCTGTTCGGCGCCGTCAGCGGCCGCCTGGGCGATGCGCGCGCGCAGGTCGATTTCCGCTCGGTGTATTACCAGGACATCCTGAAACCGAACCAGGAAGCCGTCTGGGCCAAGCTGGATGCCAGCACCAAGCTGCATTACGACGAGCTGCGCCGTTTCCTGCTGTTCGGCTTCGGCGATGCCGCCGGGCTGGAAAACCGCAAGGAGATCCAGGGCTCGGTGTATGAGCTGGCCCAGGCCGCGATCGCGCGCCAGTTGCTGGGCGTCTGGAAGAACGTGCCGGATGCCCGCATCGTCTTCCTGGCCCATTCGCTGGGCTGCCAGGTGCTGTCCAGCTATGTGTATGACGCGCAAAAGGCGCTGGCCGGCGAACCCGTGCTGGCCGGCATCTGGAAAGATGTCGACGCCTGGGCGATGCGCGCGCTGGGGCACCGCTTGACGGCGGAAGAGCGCCGCTTCCTGGCCGGCGGCAACTGCGACGCCTTCGTCACGACCGGCTGCAACATCCCGATCTTCGTCGCCGCCCACAGGACCATGGACATCAAGCCGATCGCGCGGCCGACGCCGGGCTTCGAATGGATCAACATCTACGACCCGGACGACGCGCTCGGCTGGCCGCTGCAGGCGCTGTCGCCGGACTACGCGGCCCTGGTCCAGGACCGGCGCATCAATGCCGGGCAGGGTATGGTGAACTGGATCCTGAAAAGCTGGAATCCGACCTCGCATTCGGCCTACTGGAGCGACGGCCAGGTGCTGGACACGGTGGTGGCCGAGCTGCAGCGGGCACTCGGCTGATGCCCGCGCGCCCGTAGCCGCCTATTGTCCCTGCCCAGGCTTCCGGAACAAGGCAAACCGCAGTGCCCACAACATATTTCCAAAAACCGGGCTCTGACCCCGGTTTGCGTTTTGTCAGGCTGGCTGCAGGGTGAACACGGCGTGGATATCGCCGGCGACGCTGCCGCGGGCGTTCTTGATGGCCGGGTTGCGGTAGCGTTCGAGCATGTCCCGCTTGCGGGCATCGAGCAGGCCCAGCTGGTCGAGCACGCTGTACACGGCCGGGTGCAGGGCACGCACCGCGCCATCCGCGACCTTGATCGCGATGCCGATGCCGGCCGAGCGGATGCCGATCGCCTGCACCGCGTCGGCGCCGATCTTGGCCACCCAGTCGCCGCCGCCGGCGCCCATCCAGTGCAGGTCGGTGCGTTCTTCGCCCGAGACCAGGTCGGGGCGGGCGGTCATGGCGTCGAACAGGTCGCCCAGCGCGGCGCCCAGGCGTGGATCGTCAGCGCCCCGCGCCAGGCGCGCGTACAGGTGGGCCAGGCGCGCCAGCGGCATCGCGTAATTCGGCGCCGAGCAGCCGTCGAGGCCGGCCGGCAACTGTTCTTCGTTCATCTGCACGCAATCGGCCAGCGCGGCACGGACCGCCCGCTGCAGCGGGTGGCGCGGATCGACGTAGTTTTCCAGCGGCGCCCCGTGCAGGCGGCACCAGGCCAGGAAGCCGCTGTGCTTGCCGGAGCAGTTGTGGTGCACCGGTGTCCAGCGCCGCTCCGGCGGCACCGGCAGGCCGGCGAATTCGTAGTACAGCGGCACCGCGCAGCCGCATTCGAGATGGCTTTCGTCGACCCCGATCTTGTCCAGGATCGAACGCACCCCGGCCACGTGCTTGTCCTCGCCCGAATGGCTGGCACAGAGCAGCGCCAGTTCGTCGCGCGTCAAGCCATACCGGGCCGGGCCGTCGTCCAGCACGAAGGGCAGGGCCTGGAAGGGTTTCAGCGCCGAGCGCGTGAAGGTCATGAAGTCGGGATCGCCGCTCGAATACAGCAGGCGGCCGGATGCGTCGACGACGGCGACCGAGCCGTAATGGATGTTTTCGACGGCATGGCCGGTGTCTGGGTAGCCGCGCGTGGTCGCGACGAGGGGCGCTGGATGCATGCTGGTCTCGGGTCGGTTTCGGGATGGCCAAACTCTACCCAATATCGGCGCGGCACCGTGTCCTGCTGCGTTTTAGGCCAGCAAAAACTGTATGTATTGGCAACGCTTCAGTCCCGGTTTTCGACACTTCATCCCGCATTTTCGACACTTCGGCAGATGCCGGATGACGGCCCTGGCGGCCTTGCCTAGACTGTCATCACTCGCCGAACATTACCAACGCGGCGATAGCAAATACGGTGGACCAGGTTAGCTTGCAGCAAATATTTTGCAAATAAGCTTGCGGTCCGTTATTTATATCGAATCGTTCTCTGGAGCAATCATGCGCATTCAACACGTCCTGGCCTTCGCCGCTGCCGCCACCCTGTCGCTGTCCGCTTTCGCCGACCCGGCGATCCCGCCGGCACCGAACGCCGCCAACGTCGTCACGATCGAGGCCGGCAACAGTGCCGCCTTCCGCCTGGCGCCGGGCGAAGCCCAGCACATGAGGGGGACCTTCCAGCTCGACGATGGCCGCATGCTGGTGTTGACCGACAGCGGCAACCGCCTGTACGCGCAACTGGACGGCAAGCGCGAACAGCTGGTGCCGAAAGGCCAGAACCGCTTCCTGGCCAAGTCCACCGGCACCATGCTGACCTTCGACCGCGTGCCCTTCGCCACCGACGTGGTGGTGAGCAGCGCGCGTTGAATTAAAAAACACCGCCGGCCTGGCCAATCGGACCGGGCCGGCAATTCTTTGGAAAAGCTGAGAAGCCTCGACAAACCGTAGCGAGCGGCGGCAGTTTCGTTCGAGAAGCGCAGCTGTACGGGAGTACAGCGAGCATCGCAAAACGAAAATGCAACGCGCAGTAGGTTTGTCGAGGCTTCCTCAGATAGGTGCGCCGAACTTGCCTGCCTGGTAGTCGCGGATCGCCTCGTTGATCTCTTCGCGCGTATTCATCACGAAGGGCCCGTGCGATACCACCGGCTCGCCGATCGGCTCGGCGTGGCCCAGCAGCAGCACGCTGTCGTGTTCGGCGCGGATTTCCAGCTCGTCGCCTTCCGGCTCGAACTCGCACAGGTGGAAGGCGCTGATGGTGTCCGGCTGGACCGCGATCACGCCGCGCACCACGTACAGGAACACGTTGCGCTGCAGCAGGTTGTCCAGGTACAGGCGCGACCCCGCCTTCATCTCCACGGTGCTCATGAACACGCCGGTCAGCGATGGGATCGGACCGGTCACGCCGCCATACTCGCCCGAGACCAGCTGCATGCGCACGCGGCCTTCGTCGCTTTCCACCACCGGGATCTGGTCGCGCTGCAGGCCGATGTAGCGCGGGTCCGTCATCTTGAGGTTCGGCGGCAGGTTGACCCACAGCTGCAGGATTTCCAGCGCGCCGCCGGCCTGCATGAAGGACTGCGGCGAGATTTCCGCATGCACCAGGCCGCGTCCGGCCGTCATCCACTGCACGCCGCCGGCGTTGATCACGCTCTCGTGGCCGGCGCTGTCGCGGTGGGCCAGCTGGCCGTCCAGGATGAAGGTGACGGTCTCGAAGCCGCG
>CAJYQM010000300.1 GCA_913777025.1 uncultured Massilia sp.
GGCGCGCAGGGCGATGCCGCCTTCGAAATGGGTCTCGCCCAGGTTCTGCAGGCTGAACACGATGCGGATCTTGTCGAGCGAGGTCTCGCACCACACCTTGGGGGCGGCCACGATGCGCGCGTTCTGCTCGGGGCTGACCGAGCGGTCCAGCACCAGGGTGCCGTAGTCCGGGTCGACGGCCAGCAAGGAGGTGACGCAGACGTCGGCCTCGCCCTTGACCAGCAGGCGGATCAGCTGCTTCTTTCCGCGATCTGGCGCAGCAGCGCGACGATTTCCCTGCGCGACTCGACTTCGTAGTCGTGCCAGCTTTCCAATTCTGCTTCAGTGATCACTTGTGTTTGTTCCAACCGGTGCTTGGGGTGGGAGGGCTTGCCCCGACTCAATATAATAAAGCCATGCCAATAGTTCGGCAATGGCGCGGTAAAGGCCTGGCGGGATCTGGCGGTCGAGGTCGACCTCCATCAGCAGCGACACCAGTTCCTTCGATTCGTGCACGAACACGCCGGCTTCGCGGGCGCGTCCGATGATCTGTTCGGCGACCAGGCCGCGGCCCTTGGCCACCACCTTCGGCGCCGGGTCGCCACTGCCATAGGCCAGCGCGACCGCGGTCTGGCGGCGCGCCGCTTCCTTCTCATCCATCGGACCGGCCTTCCGCCTCCGGCGTTTCCAGCGCATGGATCGCCAGCGTGGACAGCGGCATGCCGGCCGCGTCCAGCGCCTGTTCCAGCTGCGCGCGCCCGGCCTGCAGGCGCTGGCCCGCGTCCTCGCTGGCGGCGTCGAGCCGGATGTGCAACTGGTCGCCGGACAGCACGACCCGCGCCGACAGTTCGCCCAGGCCCCCGAAGCGCAGGGTCAGCCGGCTCTGCCAGGTCGACGTCTCGCCGCCGTCCCGGGCGCCGGCCTGGCTGCCCTCGGGCGCGTCGCGCTCGATTTCCCAGCGCAGGTCCTGGCCCGGCCACAACTGGCCCTGCCAGGCGACGCGCGCCTGCTCGGCCGCGGTCAGCTGCATGTTGATGAACTGGGCCGTGCCCGGCTCGGTGGGCGAGGGCATGCGGCCCTGGGCCTGCGGCTCGGCCGCCAGTTCCGCCCTGGCGCGCGTGCCCTGCGCCCATTCGGCCACGTGCGATTCGTAGAACAGGCCGCTCTTGGCCAGGCCTTCCTGCAGCGCCCCGGCGATGCTGCCGGCGTCCGCCGAGGGGCCCGGCAGCAGCGGCGTGCGCCCGAGCGCGGCAGTGGCGGGCAGGTCCGACTTCTGGGCGGCGGCGATGACGTCGCCGAGCAGCTTGCCGGCCTTGCTGATCGAGGTATTGGCGTCGCCCGCCGCGCCGCTGCCGAGCTGGGCCACGGTCCTGGCCTGGGCCAGCAGGGCGGCGGTGCGCGTCAGCGCGGCGGCTTGCCGGCCTTCCAGGTAAGCCAGCGGCGAGGATTGCGCGCCGGCGCCTTCCTGAAGCGGCGGCCCGGCTTCGGCAAAGGCGGGCGCGCCCTTGCCGGTGTCGACCTGGAAGGTGGGGCGCGGATTGAGGGCGACCAGGGTCAGCGGCACCTGCATGCCGGGCTGGGCGTTGGCCGGGAGCGGCATGCGCGCCGCCATGTCGTTGACGCGCACGACGAAGGCGCCGTCGGGGAGTTTCGACAGCACCTCGGCCTGCATGGACTGGCCGACCATGCCGGCAAAGGCACGCTGGAACGCCTGCTGGCGCGGGTCCGCGGCCGGGACGACGGCCTGCGTGCGCGCGACCTGGGACAGGGGCAGGGAGTCGCGCGGCAGCATCGTTCAGCGGATGGGAAGCTTCAGATACCGTAGGCGCGCGCGAGGCGGCGTTCGGTGCCCTTGTTGTTGATCATGGCGGACAGCTTGGCCATCCACGGCTGGGTCAGGTCACGGATCTGGCGGTCGGCCGCCAGCATCCGGCGGATCGCGTCGACCTTGCGCACGCGCTCCTGGCCGGCCAGCGGCTGGCCGTCGCCATTGTCCTTCAGCTGGCGCACGCAGGCGGCGCACTGCATCTCGAGCTGGGCCAGGCGGTCCCAGTCGCCGGTGCCGGCGGCGGCCAGCATCTGGTCGGTGATGCCGACCATCGCTTCGTACACGGATACCACTTCCTGTCCGGTCATCATCTCGCGCTCTCCAGTCAGGCGCCGGCGAAGCTCGCCGCGCGCGGTGCGGAGGCCGCTGCCGCGGACGCTTGCTGGCCGACCTTGTCGCCGATGGCGACCCAGGCTTCGCGCAGGTCGGCCAGCAGGCGGTGCACTTCCTCGACGATGGCCACGTCGTTGTGCAGGTTGGCCTGCAGCAGGCGCCGGCTCATGTAGTCGTACAGGGCGTCCAGGTTGGCCGCGATCTCGCCGCCGGCATCCTTGTCGAGCGAGGCGCGCAGGCCGTTGTCGATGATCGTGATCGCCTTCGACAGCGCCGTGCCCTTGGCGGCGATGTTGCCGGCAGCGATGTTGCCCTTGGCACCCATCAGGGCCGCCAGCGCGCCGTCGTACAGCATGATGATCAGCTTGTGCGGCGACGCCGACGCG
>CAJYQM010000301.1 GCA_913777025.1 uncultured Massilia sp.
CCATCGAGCTGTTCCTGGTCGAACCAGTCGGCGTCCATCACCACGCCGGCCAGGAAGGCGCCGACCATGAAGTGCAGGCCGGCCCAGTCGGCGCCGAAACCGCAGGCGATCAGCCAGATCAGCGCCACGTACCAGCGGTCGGTTTGCGGCAGGCGCGCCATCAGGCGGCGGTAGCCGAAGGTCAGGATGGCGAACGCCGCCAGGAATCCGGCCTGGCGCCCGACACGCTCCCAGTCGAGCATGATCAAGGCCAGCACGCCCCAGATCGCGACGTCGTCCAGGCTGGCGTAGCGCAGGATGCGCTGCCCCATCGGCTGGCGCAGGATATCCAGCTTTTCCATCAACAGCACCAGCACCGGCAGCGCGGTCACGGCGCAGGCCATGCCGGTGCCGAGCAGGAATTGCCAGGTCGCGCCCTTGGGCCCGATCCAGCCTGGATAGTTGAGCAGCAGCAGGGCGGCGCCGCAACCGAACACCAGCGGCACGCCCAGCGACAAGCCCGCCGTGGTGGCGCTTTCGCGGCGGTAGTGCCATACTTTCTTGAGGTCGAGTTCGATCCCGGCCAGCATCACGAACAGCATGACGCCCCATTGCGCGATGCCGTTCAGGGTCTTGACGACGTCCGGGTTGAAGACGAACTTGTGGTATTCGGGGAACACGGCGCCGAGTACGCCGGGGCCGAGCACGATGCCCATGAGGATCTGGACGATGGCAAGCGGAGCAAAATAGTCGGTGCGGAAGATACGCCAGACGAGATAGGGGGCGACAAAGATCAGCAGCATCGCCAGCAGGAAGATTTCTGTGGTGCTCATGGGTCTCCTTGGTTTTGTTATGGCGTTACATCATTACGTAACGCTGTCCATAATATTGGACAATTAATAAAAGGAAAACCTATTTGTTCTGACAGTGGGAGCGTTTCCACCGACGCGCCCTGCAGTAAGATGCCGCGAGGAGTACATCATGGCGACACGAACCGCATCCTGCAGTTGCGGCCAATTGCAGATCGAGGTGGCAGCCGAGCCGAACGGCGTCGGCATCTGCCACTGCCTGGCTTGCCAGCGGGGCACCGGCAGCGTGTTCGCGCCCGTTGCCGGCTTCCCCCTTCCTTATCCGGTAAGCGGCCGCTCCACGGCCTACGTGCGCAGCGGCGACGACGGCTGCGGCTTCGTCTACCATTTCTGTCCAGTGTGCGGGACGACGGTCTTTCATACGGAAGACGACGTCGACGATGAAGTGTTCGTGGCGGTGGGCGCCTTCGCCGATCCCGCTTTTCCGCCGCCCCGGATATCGATGTACCACTCCCGCCGCCATCCCTGGGTCCAGCTGCCGCCCGGGACCCGGGCATTCGAGCGCGATCCCGAACGAGTGCCGCTGCCGCATTCAATCGGTCAAACCGATTGACAAGGCAAACCGCACGCCTAGGATAATTTTCGCACTTCGGTCTCGTCAGCCGACACTTCACGCCCATCCATTGCCTGAGGCGCCATGAATCCCAGCGGCTTGCCCGTCCGTTTTTCCACCAGTTCGGAATGCGCCTCATGTTCCGCGAACAGATGCCGTTCGCCCCATTGGCGAAGCGCGACGACAACAGGGAACAGGGCCTTGCCCTGCTCGGTCAGGACATATTCCTGATACGCGCTGCTGTCCGACGCGGGCTGGGTCGCCAGGACGCCTGCGTCCACCAGCCGGCGCAGCCGTTCTGACAGGATATTGCGCGCCACGCCGAGGTTACGCTGGAAGTCGCTGAACCTGCGAATGCCATCGAAGGCGTCGCGCACGACGAGCAAGGTCCAGCGATCGCCGATGAGGTCGAGCGAGCGGGCGACCGGGCAGGGCTGCGCATTGGTGTTCTTGCGGCTGTTCATCGTCATCCACGCTTGAAAGATGGTTGCATTTTAAAACCGGCTTCGTTATTCTCCAACTGGTTTTATTTTGAAACCAGATGGAGAGCGCTTCATGCAAGCGAATGAGATGACTTTCAACGCCCCGGCGATGCCGCGCCCCGCCGTGCTGCTGTTTGCCTGCGCGAGCGGCCTGAGTGTCGCCAATGTGTATTACGCGCATCCGCTCCTGGATGCGCTGGCGACGGATTTCGCCATCCCCTTTGCCGCGATCGGCGGGGTCGTCACGGCCACGCAGGTGGGATGCGCGCTCGCGCTCGTCCTGCTCGTTCCCCTGGGCGATCTGCTCGATCGGCGGCGCCTGATGCTGGTGCAGGCGCTGGTGCTGGCGGCCGTACTCGCCTGCGTGGCCTCGGCCGGGTCCCCTGCCATGCTGTTCGTGTCCATGCTCCTGACCGGCGCACTCGGGACGGCGATGACCCAGGGACTCATCGCCTATGCCGCCAGTGCCGCATCGGCACATGAGCGGGGACACGTGGTCGGCGCGGCGCAGGGCGGGGTTTTTCTCGGGCTGCTGCTGGCGCGCGTGCTGGCCGGCGGCATCAGCGATATCGGCGGCTGGCGCACCGTTTATGTCTGTTCCGCGCTGACGATGCTGGTGCTCGCCGTGCTGCTGTGGGCAGGGCTGCCACGCCTGGCGGCGGCGCCGCAGCGGATGCCTTATGTCCGCCTGATCGGCTCGCTGTTCGGGTTGCTCCGGCAAGACCGCGTGCTGCGGGTCCGGGGCGTACTTGCGCTGCTGATGTTCGCCGCTTTCAACATCTTCTGGAGCGCCCTGGTCTTGCTGCTCGGCGCAGCGCCTTGGCTGTTGTCGCATACGGCGATCGGCGCCTTCGGCCTGGCGGGTGCCGTTGGCGCGCTGGCCGCCGCACGTGCGGGCCGCTGGGCAGACCAGGGGTTCGATCAAGCCACCACCTTTGCCGCACTGGCGCTGCTGGTGCTCGCCTGGATCCCCTTGTCCATGCTGGACATCTCGCTCTGGGCGCTCGTCATCGGCATCGTGCTGCTCGATCTCGGCGGGCAGGCCATCCACGTCACGAACCAGAGCATGATCTTCCGCTCCCACCCGGACGGGCATAGCCGCGTGGTCGCTGCCTACATGCTTTTCTATGCAGCCGGCAGCGGCCTGGGGGCGCTGGCGAGTACGGCCGTCTACGCGGCCGCCGGCTGGCCGGGCGTCTGCCTGCTTGGCGCCGCCGTCGGTGCGCTGGCGCTTGCGTTCTGGGCCGTTACGCTGCCGCACCTCCGCAGCGACGGCCGGCTCACCTGACTGCGCGCGCCGCCCACCCCATCGCCCCGGCCAGTGCCGCCAGCCGCAAGCGCAAGCTCCGCTGCAAGGCCTCGGTCAGGGGCTGCAACGCCGCCGCCGTCACCACGATCGCCAGCGCCAGCGCGCCGATGTCGACCCAGTGCCCGCGCCGGAACGGCACCAGCGCCTCCCACGCTCCGATTACCACCGCATGCGACAGGTAGAGCGTGAAGGTATGCGCGGACAAGCGCCGGATCGCCGTGGCCGCGCGTTCGAGCAAGCCGAAATCCGCATGCCGCGCGCAGGCGAAATTCAGCAGCACCATCGCGCACACCGCATAGTCGGCCAGCACGCGGTCGGCGCTGCCCAGGCGGATGGCGGGGAAGGGCCAGGCCTGGTTGGCCACCGCGCGCAGCGCCGGCTCCGGGTCGAACCAGCCCCAGGCGGCGACCAGCACTACGCTGAGTACCCAGCCGGCCAGCGCAAGGCCGCGCGGCAGGACCGCCGTCTTCTGCCAGCGGTAGAGGAGCACGCCGCTCAGCCAGACCGGCAGCAGCAGCCACAGGCGCGGTCCGACGATGGCCAGCACCAGCGCCACCGCCACCAGCCGGCGCCGCCCCTTCAGGTACCAGGCCGCGCCGAACAGCGCGTAGTACCAGGCTTCGTAGTCGAGCGACCAGTAGGGCAGCAGCCAGGGCGGCCGCTCGGCGAAGCGCCAGGCGTCGCCCAGGAAGACCAGGTGGAAGGGGATGTAGGCCCAGGGCTTGTGCAGTTGGTAGGCATCCATGATGGGGGCATGGGCCAGGGCGTCCACCAGGGACGCCAGCACGAAGGCGAGCAGCAGTACCGGCAGCACCACCGAGTACAGGCGGGCGGCGCGCGCGACGGCGTAGTCGGCCAGCGTGCGGTTCTTGTGCTCGGCGCTGTAGGCGATCACGAAGCCGGACAGCACGAAGAAGGCGATCACGGCCTCGCGCCCGAAGTCGGGCATGGCGGCCGCCTGCCGCGCGCTCAGGATGTGGAAGAAGCCGAAATGGGCGGCGACCACCGCGCATGCCGCCAGCGTGCGCACCAGGTCGAGGTAGAGGGAGAATGGCCGGTCGAGGGGGCTCGGCTGCATGGCCATCGTCCAGTCAGGGGTTCAGGTCGCGGCAGAATTCGTCGAGCATGGCCTCGCCCTCGGGCCAGGGACCGTAGCCGCTGTCCGCGTTGATGTGGCCCGCCTTGCCGATTTCGACGACCCGGCTGCCCCAGGCTTGGGCAAAGGCGTGGGCGCGGTCCAGCGTCACGTAGGGGTCGTCGCTGCTGGTGATGACCAGCGAGGGGAAGGGCAGCGGCGCCATCGGGATCGGCGCGAAGCCGTTGCTGCCGATCGGGTAGGAGGGCGCCTCGGTATCGCTGGGGGCGACCAGGAAGGCGCCCGCCACCTTCAGCTTCGATCCGGACTGCGCCCACTGCGCCACCAGCATGCAGCCCAGG
>CAJYQM010000302.1 GCA_913777025.1 uncultured Massilia sp.
ATGGATCCGCGACGCCGGCCTGCTGCTGCTCTCCATCCCGGCCGAATACGGCGGCATCGGCGCCGCCTGGCCCGTGGTCTTGCACGCCGTGCGCATCGTCGCCCGTGCGGACAGCGCGCTGGCCCACCTGCTGGGCTTCCACCACCTGCAGCTGGCCGGACTGCGCCTGTACGGTTCATCCCAGCAGCAGCGCCGCCTGTACACCGAGACGGCAACCGAGCGCGCGTTCTGGGGCAATGCCCTGAATCCGCTGGACAAGCGCCTGGTCGCCGTGCCCTCGGCCGGCGGCTACCTGCTGAACGGGATCAAGAGCTTCGCCTCCGGCGCCATCGGTTCCGACTGGCTGACGGTGTCGGGCTGGGACCCGCTGGCCGGCGCCGCCCTGATCGGCGTGCTGCCGACGCGCCAGCGCGGCATCGAACTGCAGGCCGACTGGGACGCCTTCGGCCAGCGCCAGACCGACAGCGGCAACGTCCGCTTCGACAACGTGATCCTGCCCGACGACTTCGTGCTGCAGCCGGCCGGCCGCGCGCCCACGCCGCAATCGACGCTGCGCTCGCAGGTGGCCCAGCTGGTCATGGCCAACCTCTACCTCGGCCTGGCCGAAGGCGCGCTCGAGGCCGCGCGCGGCTCCCTGCGCGAGGAGGCCCGGCCCTGGCTGGCGTCCGGCGTGGAAGCCGCGGTCGACGATCCCTTCATCCAGCACCGCTTCGGCGAGTTCCGGCTCTACGTACGGCCGGCCCAGGTGCTGCTGGACGTGGCGGCCGACGCCCTGCAGGCGGCGTGGCAGCGCGGCGCCGAGCTCACGCAAGGCGAACGCGGCGAGGTCGCGGTGGCGGTGGCCGAAGCCAAGGTGCTGGCGCACCGCGCCGCCATCGAGATCGGCAGCCAGCTGTTCGAACTGACCGGCGCCCGTTCCACCTCTGGCCGCTTCGGCTTCGACCGCTACTGGCGCAATGCCCGCGTGCACACGCTGCACGACCCGGTCGACTACAAGTTGCGCGACCTGGGGCGTTACGCGCTGGACGGCCGCCTGCCGGAACCGACCCCGTATTCCTGAGGCGCGCATGCATCCGCAACTCTCCCCGGACGCCGCGCTGATCGCGCTCGACGGCGTCGCCAAGTCCTTCGCCGCCGGCGGCGGCGCCGTCACGGCCGCGCTGCGCGAGGTCGAGCTGCGCATCCGGCGAGGCGAGATCTATGGCATCGCCGGCCGCAGCGGCGCCGGCAAGTCGACGCTGCTGCGCATGATCAACCTGCTCGACCGGCCCGACGCCGGTACGATCACCGTGGCCGGGCGCGACCTGACCCGCCTGTCCAAGCGCGACCTGCGCCAGGCCAGGCGCAACATCGGCATGATCTTCCAGCACTACAACCTGCTGCACAACCTGAGCGTCTACGACAACGTCGCGCTGCCGCTGCGCCTGCACGGCCTGCTGAACGCGCCCCGGCTGGCGCGCCGCGTGCGCGAGTGCCTGGACCTGGTCGGCATCGGCGACAAGGCCGACAGCTGGCCGGCGCGCCTGTCCGGCGGCCAGAAACAGCGGGTGGCGATCGCGCGCGCGCTGGCCAGCCAGCCCGACATCCTGTTGTGCGACGAGCCGACGTCGGCGCTGGATGCCGAGACCACGCGTGCCCTGCTGGCGACGCTGCGCGAGATCAATGCCAGCCTGGGCGTCACCATCGTCATCGTCAGCCACGACCTGCCGGCGCTGGGCGCGCTGTGCGACCGCGTGGCCGTGCTCGAGGACGGGCGCGTGGCCGAGGAATTCGAGCTGGCCGGCAGTGGCAAGCCGCCACGTACCGCGCTCGGGCGCGAACTGGCCTTCCACGGCAGCGAAGCACGTGCGCTGCCGGCGCAGGGAGCCCTCCATGAATGACGCGCACCTGGCCAAGCTGGTCGAGCTGCTGCCGGAACTGGCGGTGGCCCTGGGCGAGACGCTCACCATGCTCGGCATCGGCCTGGCGGCGGCCGTGCTGCTCGGCGGGCCGCTGGGCATCCTGCTGTTCCTGGTCGGCGACGGCCGGCTGCTGCCGAACCGGCCGCTGGCCGCCGTGCTGGGCTGGATCGTGAACACGGTCCGCTCCTTCCCCTTCATCATCCTGCTGGTGGCGCTGGTGCCCTTCACCCGCCTCGTCGCCGGCAGTTCGATCGGACCGGTGGCGGCCGCCGTGCCGCTGTCGGTGGCGGCGATCCCGTATTTCGCGCGCCTGGTCGAACAGACGCTGCGCGAAGTGCCGCGTGGCGTGATCGAGGCGGCCCAGGCGATGGGCGCGTCCGACCTGCAGGTCGTGCTGCGCGTGCTGCTGGTCGAGGCGCGCCCCGGCCTGGTGCTGGCGCTGACCGTGCTGGCCATTAGCTTCCTGTCGTATTCGGCGGTGGCGGGCGTGGTCGGCGGCGGCGGCATCGGCGACCTCGCGATCCGCTACGGCTACTACCGCTTCGAGACCGACGTCATGGTGTTCACCGTCGCCGTGCTGGTGGCCCTGGTGCAACTGATCCAGCTGGCCGGCAACCGGCTGGCGCGCCGCCTCGACAAACGTTGATCCACCCGCCATGAAAAGGAAACCCATGCACACAGCCCGCCGCGCCTGCCTGGCAGCCGCGCTCGCGTTCGCCCTGGCCGGCAGCGCCCACGCCAAAGACCCGCGCGACCTGGTGATCGGCACCAGCGCCGGCCCCTACGCCAACCAGGTCAAGTACGGCATCAAGCCGATCCTCGAGCGCCAGGGCTACCGGGTCAAGGTGGTCGAATTCAACGACTACATCCAGCCCAACTTCGCGCTGGCCGAGGGATCGCTGGACGCCAACGTGTTCCAGCACAGCGTCTACCTGAACAAGTTCGCGCGCGACCACAAACTCGCCTTGTCACCGCTGGTCGCCATCCCGACCGCGCCGATCGCCATCTACAGCCGCAAGCACCGCAGCCTGGATGAAGCGCACGCCGGCACCACGGTGGCGCTGCCGAACGACCCGACCAACCAGGCGCGCGCGCTGGTCATGCTCGAGCAGCTCGGCTGGCTGCAGCTGCGCCCGAACACGGACCCGGTCAAGGCGTCCGAGCGCGACATCGCCCGCAACCTGCGCGGGGTGAAACTGCTGCCGCTGGAGGCCGCCCAGCTCCCGCGCGCGCTGCAGGACGCCGACTATGCCTTCGTCAACGGGAACTACGCCCTGGCTTCCGGCCTGAAGCTGACCGACGCGCTGCGCACGGAAAAGATCTCGTCGAGTTACGTGAACCTGGTCGCCGTGCGCACGGCCGACCTCGACAAGCCATTCGCGCGCGACATCGCCGCGGCCTACCGCTCGCGCGACTTCCTGGCCTGGACGCTGCAGCACAACCCGGGCTACGCCAAGACCGACTACCAGCTGGCCATGCTCGCCGGGAAAGCACAATGAAACCGATCCGCTTCAACGCCTTCCAGATGAACACCGTCGGCCACCAGTCGCCCGGGCTGTGGACCCACCCGCGCGACACCAGCCACCGCTACAAGACGGCGGCGCACTGGGTGGAGCTCGCGCAGCTGCTCGAGCGGGGCCGCTTCGACGCCCTGTTCCTGGCCGATGTGCTGGGCGTCTACGACGTCTACGAGGGCCGCGCGGACGCCGCCCTGCGCAACGCGGTGCAGGCGCCGCTGGGCGACCCGCTGGCGCTGGTGCCGCTGCTGGCCCACGCCACCACCCACCTCGGCTTCGGCGTCACCGCCGCCCTGACCTACGACCACCCGTACACCT
>CAJYQM010000303.1 GCA_913777025.1 uncultured Massilia sp.
CGGCATCAGTTGCTTCGGATACGTTCGCGCTCTGGACGCCGGTCGAAGCCGTGGCGGTGGGGGTGTCCATCGTGCTGCCGCCGCAGGCGGTGACCAGGACAGCGGCGCTGCAGCAGAGCAGGGCGCCGGCGTGAACATTCGAAGCAAAAGTGACGATTTTCTTCATCTGGAGTTTCCTCTCAAAAAGTGATTTACGGAAGTTTTGAGAGAGAAAAACTGCCAGAGTTCAATGAAATTTAGAAAAAATTTTCCTAAGGTAATAAAACTGTAAAAGGTTTTTCCTGGAGGGAAGAGGACTGAAAGAAGAATCGTTTATGAATTGACCAGCCCGGGAAGGCCGATCAGGGACGTGCGGGCATGCCTTCAGCGCATCTGGTAGGCGCCGATGTCGACCGAGGCGCTACGCGGGCGGCGCTTGCCGTCGATGTCGGTGCCGGGCGCACCCGCGGCCAGTCCGCGTTTCAGCGCCGGCGAGCTGCGCCGTAGCCGGTAGTCGCCCTTGCCGTCGGGGCGGAAGTCGACGAACAGCGGATCGTCGGCGATGGTCCCGCTGGCCGTGCCGACCCGCATCTCGATGCCGATGCCGTTGCCGTACACGACATTGTTGGCGACCACGTTGCCGCTGCCGATGCAGGCCTGGCCGGGGTCGCAGTATTGGCGGATCGATGCGTGCGGGTTGAAAGCGACGATGTTGTTGACGACCCGGGTCTGGCTCAACACCACGCCGCCAGGACTGTCCCCGGTGCCGACCAGGATGCCGCCGCCGATCCTGTCCGAGCCGTTCGCGATGACGGTGTTGTTGGCGATCAGGACCTGGTCCGCCGCATGCCAGAGGTGGATGCCCCAGGCCGAAGCGCGGTAGACGATGTTGTTGACGATCCTGCCGCGCAGGTTGGCGAGGTAGATGCCGTGCACGCCGGTGCAGGCGCCGGGCGCGCCGATGTCGTGCACCAGGTTGCCGCTGATCTCGCCGTCCGAGGCCTTGTAGTTGGCGTTGACGATGCCGCCGCCGCCATTGCCGGTGCAGCCGCCGGACAGGGCCAGGTCGTGCACGTGGTTGTTCGCCATGCGCACCCAGGCGCCATGGTTGAGGATGCCGGTGCGTCCGCTGCCGCTGAGGTCGAAGCCCGCGATCTCGACGTGGTGACCGCGGTTTTCCCATACCGCCTCGGTGCCATCGCCGACGATGCGTGCCCCCCATTTCACACTGGATATGAAACGGATCGGCGCCGTGGCGCTGCCGTTGGCGCTCGACTTGACGTTTTCCGGATACAGCCCGGGCGCGACCCGCACCGTGGTGCCGGGCCCGGCCGCCCGGGCGGCGGCAGCGATCGTGCGCAAGGGGGCGCCGCGCGTGCCCGGGTTGGCGTCGTCGCCATCGGGGGCGACGTACAGCGTGCGCCCGTGCGTGCCGGCAGCCGGCATCGTCACGGCACAGGTGGCGAGGAGCAGCAGGCAGGACAGTGTTCGCGGTTTCATCGTCGGTCCAGGAAAGGGCGGCCCAGCGACCTTAGCGCGTTGGCTGCACTTCGCCTTGCGTTTGCTCGACCGTGTGCCCGAGCACGAATATTTAATTTCGGCAACGTGTTTTCTCGTCAGTCCGCTTGATCAGGCTCAGTTCCGTGCATCGAAGGCTACGGATAATGGACCCATCTTGCCCAAGTCAGGAAAGCCCGCCGAATGCTGACCCAAATGAAGAGCCTGCTGGCATCGCTTTCCCCAGGACGCACGCCCGATTCCCGCTTCGACCTGTCGGCCGCCATCGGCTCGACCGTGTTGCGCCAGGTCGCCTCGAGCGCCCTGTATTTCCTTGCCCTGTGGATCACCACGCGCCGGCTCGGCCCGCACGACAACGGCCTGCTGGTCACGGCCCTGCTGCTGCCGCAAACGCTGTACGCCTTCCTCAACCTCGGCCTGGGCCCGAGCCACGTCTATCACATGAGCAGCGGCACCGGCAGCCCGCGCGCCATGCGCCGCATGAACTGGCGCCTCGCGCTGGGGCTGTGGCTGGCCGTCGTGCTGGCGCTGGCCCTGCTCGGCGAAGGCATCGTCGCGCGCTACCTGCCGGGCACGGCCAAGTCCACGGCGCTGTACGCCAGCCTGCTGTTTCCCATGATGCTGCTGGCCGCCTGGACCTCGTCGCTGATCCAGGGCACGCGCGACTACGCCACCTACAACAAGACCGCGCTGACCCAGCCGCTGGTGTTCTGCCTCGGCGTGCTGGCGCTGGACGCGGCGGGCAGGGTGACCGTGCCGGCGGTGTTGGCCAGCCACATCGCCAGCCAGGCCGCGCTGTGGCTGGCCAGCGAGGCGCGTGTGCGCCATTACAAAGCGTCCGCAACGGCCGGCGGCCTGCGCTTCCGCGCCGCCGTGGCCTTCGGCCTGCGCACGCACCTGAGCAACATGATCACCTTCCTCAACTACCGGGTCGCGCTCTACCTGGTCAGTTTCGTGCTGAACCCGGCCGCCGCCGGCCGCTACGCCCTGTCGATCCAGCTGGCCGAAGTGCTGTGGCTGATCGCCAGTGCCGCCTCGGTCGTGGTGTTCCCGGAATCGGCGGCCCACAACGGTACCCCGGCCGCGCTGCAGCGCATGATCCGGAAGGTAGCGAGCTCGGTCTTCAAGATCACGCTGGCGGGAGCGCTGCTGGCCGGGGTGCTGTCGCCGCTGGTCATTCCCTGGGTGTTCGGCAGGGACTACGCCGGTTCGGTCCTGCCCTTCGCGATCCTGTTGCCGGGCATCGTCACCTGGAGCTACATGAGCGTGGTCGCCAACTCGCTGGCCGGCATGGGCTGCCAGCACGTGAACATCTACGGTTCCCTGCTGTCGCTGACGCTGAACGCCGGCGGCTGCGCGGCCCTGATCCCGGTGTTCGGCACCCATGGCGCGGCACTGGCATCCACCGTCGCCTTCACCGTCACCGCCGGCTACACCGTCTTCATGTACCGCCGCATCATGGCCGAACGGATCGCGCAGGCCGAAGGGAGGACCGCATGAGCGCGCCGCACCTGCTGATGCTCACCTCCTATTATCCGTACGGGCAGGGCGAAACCTTCGTCGTGGCCGAGCTCGAGCACATCGCACCGGCCTTTGCGGGCATCGAACTGGTGCCGAGCTTTTATACGCCGGGGGAGCTTCCGCGTCCGGAATCGAATCCCGTGAACCTCGGCTATGCGGATACGCGGCGCGGCCTGCTGCGCGTGCCGCGCATGCTGCTGTCGCTGCTGCAGGCGCTGGTCCACTACCGCTGGGTGGGGGACTTCGGCCATATCCTGCGCCGCGGCCACAGGCTCGACAACCTGAAGGAACTGGTGCGCGCGCTGTACCGGGCACGCAACTTCGAGCGCTTCCTGGCCGAGCGGGCGGGGCGGGCGAAGGAAAGCGAGGTCATGTATTTCTACTGGCTGGTGCCCGAGATCGCCGGGGCGCTGCGCTACCGCGCAACGACCGGGGCTGGCGTGCGTATCGTATGCCGCGCCCACCGCGGCGACCTCTACGAAGACCTCAAGCCCGGCGGCTATGCGGGCCTGCGGCGCGGCATCGCCGGCGGCGTCGACGACATCTACTGCATCTCCGACCACGGCACCCGTTACCTGGCCGCGTGCTTTCCGCAATGGCGCGCGAAGTTCCACATGGCGCGGCTGGGCGTCAACGATCCCGGCCTCCTGAATCCCCAGCCCGCCGGCGGACCGCTGCGCATCGTGTCCTGCGCCTTCGTCATCGCCAGCAAGCGGCTGCACCTGATCGTCGACGCCATCGCCCGCCTGCTCGAGGCCAACCCGGCCTTGCAGGTGCACTGGACCCACGTCGGCGACGGGCCGCTGTTGGACGAGATACGCGCCTATGCCGCCAGCCGCCTCGACGAGCGTGCCCGGTGCGATTTCAAGGGCTACCAGACCCAGGCCCAGCTGGCCGCGCTGTACCGCGAGGAAGCCTTCGACTTCATCGTCAATGTCAGCGACAGCGAAGGCATCCCGGTCAGCCTGATGGAAGCGGCCGCTGCGGGGTTGCCGCTGGTGGCCACCGACGTCGGCGGCAGTGGGGAAATCGCGAACGCGTCGACCGGCGTGCTGCTGCCGGCGGATGCGGACGTCGCCGCCATCGCCAATGCGTTTGCCCGCTTCTGCGACCGGGGCGCGGCTCGGAGCTGGCGCCAGGCCGCCCGCGCGCACTGGGATGCGCACTTCAACGCGGCGCGCAACTATGCCCGTTTCGCGCGCCAGCTCAAGGGTAGCGGCAACCGCGGGGAGCACGAGGGCCGGCATGACGCGGCGGCGCCGGCCACGCGCACCCCGGTAGCGGTCCACGCTGCGGGGCCTGTGGAAGCAGGGCGCCCGCAAGGCTGACGGGGTATCCGCCGCCCGGGCCGGCCACGGCTCGGACCGGCGTTGGCCGGCAACGCAAAGTTTGCGTCC
>CAJYQM010000304.1 GCA_913777025.1 uncultured Massilia sp.
CTTTGCGCTCATTAACTGTGAGCAACTAAGTGAAAGGGGGAATATTGATCAAGCTGAAACGCGCATCCCGCCGCGCACTCGCGGCCGGCGCCGCCTTCGCCCTGGGCGCCGCCTGTGCCGGCACTGCCCAGGCCGCGCGCGCACCGCGCAAGCAGCCCGGCGCCGACCTCGTAGCCGACTTCAAGCTGCTGGCGCAGCAGCGTCCCTGGACCTGCCCCGCACCCGCGCCCATCCCCGACCTGCGCGGCCAGGGCTGGACCGCCGGCGACGCCAGCTGCGCCTGGCAAAACCGCCTCAGCACCCGGCGCTGGACCTGGGCCGCCGACGCGGCGCCCGGCTGTGTCAGCCGCCAGGCGCACTGGTGGGCCCAGGCCCAGGCCAGCCTGCCGCCGGGCACCGCGCGCAGCGTCTGGCAAGCCGGATGGACCGTCCACAGCGCGCTGCTGCCGGCGGAGGGCGGCGAGCGCCTGCTGCTGGTCGAGCGCGGGCGCGACGGCAACTGGAGCGCCACCGAATGGCGCTGGCAGCCGAATCCGCGGCCCGCGACGCGGCGCTGGCAGCAGGGCCGCTGGCAACTGCTGGTCGACGCCGTGCGCAAGGCCGCGCCGCCGCAGGCCGGCGCCGTGGCGCCCGACACCGCGCGCGTGCAGTCGGTGTTCGCCGACGTACTGGGCAGCCGTCCCGGGGAAATCGGGACCGAGGGCATGTCGATGGCCTCCGGCGGCATCTGCCTGTCCCTGAGCAATCCGATGCCGGGCCAGTCGAAGCTCCCCCTATCCTACAACGTCACCGACAGCCGCCTCGAACAGCGCGCGGCCACCCACCTGCAACTGAGCCGGCAACTGCCGAACGCCGCGTGGCTGACGCCCTTCAAGCTGCTGGCCCTGCCGGCCACGCCGGCAAGCGGCGCCAAGTTCCTCGCGACCTGGATCGAGGGCGACCGGCTGAACAGCCAGTTGTGGATACCGGAAAAGACGGGCAGGCATACGCTGCGGGTGCGCATGTCGACCCTTCTCGCGCCCGGTACCGGCGCCCATCCGGAGGCGGCGCCGGTGGCGCGCGCGAAGGGGGTGCTCGAACACGAACTCGAGGCCTTCGCCTCGCAATGGGCGGCGCGCCATGAATGACGACAACCTGCCCCTGTTCCTGTTCTCCCCGCTGGCCATCATCGGCGCCGGCCTGCTGCTGTCGCAGGTCATCGGCGTCCTGATGCAGAAACGCGGCCTGCCCAAGCTGTACGGCGCCGTGGTGGCGGGCCTGATCCTCGGCGTCAGCGGCCTTGGCGTGGTCGACGGCACCCTGCTGACCTATTTCCAGGAACTGCTCAACGCCGCGTCGGCGCTGGTGCTGTTCGAAGCGGGCCGCAAGATGGACCTGGCCTGGCTGTGGCGCAGCCGCGCCCAGGGCGCATCGCTGGCGCTCGGCTGCGTGCTGCGCGGCGGGGCCGCGTTCGCGCTGCTGGCGGCGCTCGGCATGAGCTGGAGCGAAGCGGCCTTCATCGCCTCGATCCTGATCGCCGTGAACCCGGTCGTGTTTACATCGATGGTGGCCGACAACAACGCCAGCGGGGTGGCGACCTATGCCGCCGCCAACACGGTCGGCCTGAGCCAGCTGGTGGCGCTGCTCGCGCTGTCGGTCTCGCTGGCCTGGCTGCGCAGCCACGGCGCGGTGCCGGAACCGCCCTTCCTGGACCAGCTCATGATCCAGGGCGGCAAGCTGCTGCTGGGCGCGGGCATCGCCGTGGCCTGCTACGCGGTCTACACGGTGGCGGCGCGCGTATCGAGCGCCCAGGCCGGCTTGAGGCCGGGTATCCTGCTGGCGACGCTGATGATGGACCTCGGCCTGTGCTCGGTGACCTCGTCCAGCGCCCTGCTCTCGCTGCTGCTGATGGGCCTCCTGCTGCGCAACGTGGAAAAGCGCGACAACGTGTTCCAGGCCCAGATCAAGACCGTGCAGGACATCGGCTACGCGCTGCTGTTCATGATGTCGGCCGCGCTGGTCCAGTTCCGCGACGTGCTGCACTGGCAGGTGCTGCTCATCGCCCTGGTCCTGTTCGGCGCGCGCATCGCGCTGACCCGCCTGGCGCTGGTGCCGGCCCAGGCCTGGAGCACGCGCAAGAAGCATGCGATCGCGCTGGCCGCCTGCTCGCTGGTCAGTTTCAGCACGCTGGTGGTGGACAGCTCGATCTCCAACGCGGCCTACCTCAGCGCCACCGCCCAGGGCGTGATGCAGGGGCTGCTGGCGCTGAACGTGCTGGTCGCCCCCGCCATCACCTGGGCCGGCCTGCGCCTGGCGGGCGAAACAACCGAAGGGAATGAAGCATGACCGAGATGATCGACGATATGGACAACGCGGATGGTACGGACGCTGCGGCGACGGCCCAGGCGCGCGCCGTGGCCGGCCAGGGCCCGGCCTTCCTGCCGCCCTTCGCCCGCTCGCGGCTGGGCACGATGGGCATCGAGCTCGAACTGATGGTGCTGGACCGCCTGACGCACGACCTGCTGCCGGCCGCGCCCGACATCCTGCTCCTGCTCGACAAGCAGGACAAGAAATGGGTGGCGACCCCGGAAATCACCACCTCGATGCTGGAAGTGGCGACCTCGGTGCTGGGCGGCTTCGCCGAAGCCGAGGCCCAGCTGGAGGAAATCCGCGCCAGCGTCCAGCGCGCCGCCTTCGCCGTCGGCGCCGCCATCTCCGGCGGCGGCGCCCATCCCTTCCAGCGGTGGAACGAGCAGCGCATCTACCCGAAGGACCGCTACCGCGAATCGGCGCGCAAGTACGGCTACCTGGCCAAGATGTTCACCGTGTTCGGCATGCACGTGCACGTCGGGATGCCGAGCGCCGACGAGGCGGTGCGCGTGGGCGCCTGGCTGACCCAGCGCGCGCCGCTGTTCATCGCGCTGTCCGCGAGTTCCCCATGCTGGCAGGGCGAGGACTCGGGCTTCTGCAGCGCGCGCAGCAACGTGGTCGGCGCCTTCCCGATGAGCGGCACCATGCCGCCGGACATCCGCAGCTGGGACGAATTCGCCGCCCACTTCGAGCGCCTGGCCCAGCACGGCATCGTCAACAGCATCAAGGACTTCTACTGGGACGTGCGCCCCAAGCCCGAATACGGCACCATCGAACTGCGCGTGCTGGACACCCCGCTGCACCCCTCGCACGCGGCGGCCCTGGGCTGCTATGCGCGCGAACTGTGCATCGAAATGGCGGATCGGCCCGGCGCCTGGCCGCGCGACGGCTCGCGCGAGGTGTATACCTGGAACCGCTTCAACGCGGCCAAGGATGGCGTGCGCGCCACCTGGATCGATCCGGAGACAGGCGCCGCCATGCCGGTCGAGCAGGCGGTGCGCGCCGACCTGGCGCGCCTGGCGGCCCGCTCGGACGACCCGGATTTTCCGGCGGCCTGCCTGCTGATCGACGACCTGCTGCAGGGCGGCGGCCAGGCGCGCTGGCTGACCGCCCACATGGCGGCCGGCGCCGGCATGAACGACCTGGCGCGCTACGCGGCCGAGATGTTCGACACGCCGCCCGGCGCCTTGAAACACGGGGAGCGGAGCGGCGCATGAGGGTATTGCTGGTCGAAGACGACCCCATGATCGGCAGCGTCGTGCAGTCGGCGCTGCGCGACGCCAGCTATGCGGCGGACTGGGTGTGCGACGGCGAAAGCGCGCTGTCCACGCTGCAGACCCTGCACTACGAGATGGTGCTGCTGGACCTGAACCTGCCGCGCACCGACGGCATGAGCGTGCTGCACGCGATCCGCAAGGCCAAAAACGACGTGCCGGTGCTGGTGCTCA
>CAJYQM010000305.1 GCA_913777025.1 uncultured Massilia sp.
GGGTGCATCATGCGCAGACTGCTTCATCATCTCCGGGGCCGCCCGGAAGTATTGGCAATGTTGTCGATCCTGATCGTCGACTTCGCCTGGGCGCGCGGTTCGGGCCTGACGTTCACGGACCCAGGCCTCCCCCTGCTTGGCACCTCCGGCCTGCTGCTGCTTGCCGTCGTGTACCGTCATTCCGGCCGCAGCAAGCGGCTTTCGGACATGGGCTATTACGGCGCCCTGTTCATCGCTTGCGGCGCGCTGATGTCCATCATGACCTACCTCGCCGCATCTGGCGAAAGGGAACTCTACGACCCGGCGCTGTCGGAATTCGACAGGCTGCTGGGGTTCGACTGGCAGCGCTGGGCTGCTTTCCTCCGGGCCCGTCCCCTGTTCGATACGCTGCTCGCGTGCGCCTATGCCAGCCTGTTGCCGCAGATTTTACTGACGGTCCTGCTGCTTGCCCATGCCGGCCGGGAAGACAGGAACAAGGAGTTCTTCTGGACGGTTCTCGTCGCGTTACTGGCGACCACAGCCGTGTTCATGCTGTTTCCGGCCGCCGGCCCGTTTGCCTATTACGAACTCGAACTGGACCGTGCCGTCCACCTGAAGGACCTGGCCGGGCTACGCGCCGGAGGAATCCACACCTATTCGATGCAGCAGTTGCAAGGGATCATTGCCTTCCCATCCTTCCACACCGTCCTGGCCGTGCTTATCCCGTATGCGCATCGCGGCCTGCGCCCCGCATTCCTGCCCTGCCTGGTCGTCAATGCCCTGATGCTGGTATCGACGCCCAGTCACGGCGGCCACTATCTGGTGGACATGCTCGGCGGCGTGGCGACCGCCGCCGGATCGATCGCACTGGTACGCCACGTCATGCGCGTCAGGTCAGCGCCCACTCCCGCTCCATCTGCGCTCCATACGACTGCGGCGCCCTCGCCTGCTCCGCAAAGGTGACGATTTCGTACGCATCCGGATGCGCCAGCAGTTCGCGCAGCAGCAGGTTGTTCAGGCCGTGGCCGGACTTGTGGGCTTCGTAGCTGGCCAGCAGCGGGTTGCCGACCAGGTACAGGTCGCCGATCGCGTCCAGGATCTTGTGGCGCACGAACTCGTCCTCGTAGCGCAGGCCGTCCGCGTTCAGGATGCGGTACTCGTCCATCACGATGGCGTTTTCCAGCGAGCCGCCCCGGACCAAGCCCATGCCGCGCAGGCTTTCCACGTCCTGCATGAAGCCGAAGGTGCGGGCGCGCGCCACGTCGTGCACATAGGAGACCTTGCCGAAATCGACCGATGCGCGCTGCATCGTGCCGTCCACGGCCGGGTGGTTGAATTCGATGAAGAAGTCGAGCTTGAAGCCGTCGTAGGGGGTCAGGCGTGCCCACTTCTCGTTGTTGCCGCTGCCCTGGCGCACTTCCACGGGCTTGAGCACGCGGATGAATTTCTTGGCTGCCGCCTGCTCCTCGACGCCGGCCTGCTGCAGCAGGAAGACGAAGGACGAGGCCGAGCCGTCCATGATCGGGATTTCCTCGGCGGTGACGTCGACGTACAGGTTGTCGATGCCCAGGCCGGCGCAGGCCGACATCAGGTGCTCGACGGTCGAGACGCGCGCGCCGCCCTTGGTCAGCACCGACGCCATGCGGGTGTCGCCCACGATGTCGGCGTTCGAAGGAAACTCGACGATCGGGTCGAGGTCGACGCGGCGGAACACGATGCCCGTGTCGACGGCCGCCGGGCGCAGGGTCAGTTCGACCTTGGTCCCGGAGTGCAGGCCGACACCCGTCGTGCGCACCAATTGTTTGATGGTTCGTTGTTTGAGCATCATTCGATTATATAGCGGTGCGCGCGGCTTCGCTGGAGGCCGCTCCATTCCCGGTGGTTGAAACGCCACGCTTTCAGGGATGCTCGGATTCGGCGTGCACGGTTTCGTGGCGTATCAAGTACAGGCCACTGCCGATGATGATGGCCGCACCGACCAGGGTGGTTTGATCGGGCAAGGTATGCCACATCAGCCAGTCGATGCCGAGGCCCCAGGCCAGCGCCGTGTACTCGAAGGGCGCGACGACCGAGGCCTCGCCGTGGTTGAAGGCTTCGGTAATGGCCAGCTGGGCCAGGAAGCCGCTGACGGCCAGCACCGCCAGCAGGGTCAGGTCGCCACCGCGGACCGGCACCCAGTCGGGCGCCGCCAGGGCACTGGCGCCGATCGACATCAGCAGCATCAGCCAGAACACCATGTGCTCGCTGCGGTCGGTGCGCGCCAGGATACGGCCACTGACGGCCGACACCGCGTAGCACACGGCCGAAGCCAGGATGGCCAGGCCGCCCAGGGTCAGCATGCCCTCGCCGGTGGGACGCAGGATCACCAGCACGCCGGCCATGCCGACCGCGATCGCGATCCAGCGCGCCGCGTTCACCCGCTCCTTCAGGACGAACACGGACAGCGCGGTGATCAGGATCGGGCCGATGAAGAAGATCGAATACGCCTCGGCCAGCGACAGCTCGCGCACGCCGTAGGCGAACAGGGCCAGCATCACGATGCCGATCGCGGCGCGCAGCAGGTGCAGCGGCCAGCGCACCTGCAGGCTTGAGCGCAGTCCGCCACGCCACAGCAGCCAGGCGCAGACCAGGGGCAGCGAGGACAGCGAGCGCAGCGCCGCCACCTGCATCGCCGGATAATGGGCGGACAGCAGCTTCATTGCCGTGTCCATGACGGAGAACATGACGACGCCGGCCAGCATCGCCTGGATGCTGCGCAGGTTACCGCTGAGTTTGGTACCCGGAGTGCTGCCGCCCTTGCCCGTCACGCTCAGCCCAGCTGTTCGAGCAGCTTCTCGGCCGACGACACGTCGAAGCCACCGTTCTCGAGGTTCAGTTGCTTGACGACGCCATCCTGCACCAGCATCGAATAGCGCTTCGAGCGGATGCCCATGCCCTTGGCGACCAGGTCGAACTCCAGGCCCAGGGCCTTGGTGAACGTGGCGCTGCCGTCGGCCATCATGCGCACGATGCCGGTGGCCTTCTGTTCGCCGCCCCAGGCGCCCATCACGAAGGCGTCGTTGACCGAGATGCACCAGATCTCGTCCACGCCCTTGGCCTTCAGCTGGTCGGCCAGCCTGACGTAGCCCGGCAGGTGCTGGGCCGAGCAGGTCGGCGTAAAGGCGCCCGGCAGGCCGAAGATGGCGATGGTCTTGCCTTTTACGAGCTCGGCCACCTGGAAGGTATTCGGGCCGAGCGTGCAGCCTTCGGTTTCGGTCTCGATGAATTCGGCCAGGGAGCCTTCCGGCAGGCGGTCGCCGATCTGGATGGTCATGGTGGACATTCCTTATTGAGGTTATCAGAACCCGCAAGTATGCCTGATCCAACGCAAACCGGGGTCAGAGCCCGGTTTTTGGAAATGGCCAATGAGCACTTGCCATAATTCGGGCTCTGACCCCGGTTTGATTCAAAACAAAGGGCCAGTGCCGCTTGGTTCGGCACTGGCCCTTCTTGCATCATGGATTGCCGGTGGTCAGCCGGCTTGAGAGATCAAGGCTTGGTCGGCGCTGTCAGTCCGCCTGTTTGCGCAGGAAGGCCGGGATGTCGTAGGTCTCGACACCGTTGCGCTGCATCGCCTGCACCTGCTCGGAGGCCTGCTCGCGGCGCCACACGGCCGGCTGCTTCATGCCGTCGGTGCCGGAGATCGCGCCCATGCCCACGCCCGCCGGGACGTTGGCCGTGCCCATCACCGGGCTGCCGTAGGTGCCGGTGCGCAGGACCTGCTGCGGCTGGACCAGCGAGATGCTGGCCTTGTTCTTGCCCAGGCCGGTCGCGACCACGGTCACGCGCAGCTCGTCGCCCATCGCGTCGTCGTAGGCGATGCCCTGTGCGATCGCGGCGTCCGGGGCGGCGAAGGCGCGCACGGCGGCCATGACTTCCTTGATTTCCTTACCCTTCAGGCCGCGCGATGCGGTGACGTTCACCAGCACGCCCTTGGCGCCCGACAGGTCGATACCGTCCAGCAGCGGCGATGCCACGGCCTGTTCGGCGGCGATGCGCGCGCGGTCCACGCCAGCGGCGGTCGCGGTACCCATCATGGCCTTGCCCTGCTCGCTCATGATGGTCTTCACGTCGTTGAAGTCGACGTTGATGTGGCCCGGGACGTTGATGATCTCGGCGATACCGGCAACCGCGTTGTTCAGCACGTCGTCGGCGTGCTTCATCCAGTCCAGCATCGATTCGTCTTCGTAGATGTCTTCCAGCTTCTCGTTCAGGATGACGATCAGGGAGTCGACGTGCTTGGTCAGCTCTTCCAGGCCGGCTTCCGCCACCTGCATGCACTTGTCGCCCTCGTACGAGAACGGCTTGGAGACCACGGCCACGGTCAGCGCGCCCATGTTCTTGGCCACTTCGGCCACGATCGGTGCGGCGCCGGTGCCAGTGCCGCCGCCCATGCCGGCCGCGATGAAGACCATGTGGGCGCCGCGCAGCGCGTCTTCGATGCGCGCGCGCGATTGTTCGGCCAGCTGGCGGCCGATTTCCGGACGCATGCCTGCGCCCAGGCCGGAATCGCCGATCTGGATGATGTTGTGGGCGCTGGAGGCATTCAGCGCCTGGGCGTCGGTGTTCGCGGCGATGAACTCCACCCCGGACACGCCCTTGTTGATCATGTGCTGCACCGCGTTGCCACCCGCGCCACCAACACCGACCACCTTGATGACGGTGCCCAGTGATGCGTTATCGACCATATCAAACTCCATGATGAACTCCTAATCTCTCAATGACCGTTTCCAATCTCGAACCCTCACAGGATTGTGAAAACTCGAGATTGGAAACGTGCCTATATTGTAAGAATGTTTTGTGACCGTTACCAAGCAAAACCGTAACTACGTGTATCAGCAACCCCGAAAAGCAGCGAACCGCGTTGCATTTCGGGGCATCTCTTCAAAAATTCCCCAGGAACCACTCTTTCATGCGCTGCCATACCGCCTTCACCGAACCATCCTGGCGCGTGACAATGTGCCCGCGCAGGTACTGCTTCTTCGCTTCCAACAGCAAACCGAGGACGGTCGCGTAACGCGGGCTGCGCACCACATCCGCGAGCTGGCCACGGTATTCCGGCGTGCCGAGGCGCGCCGGCTTGAGAAAAATGTCTTCGGCCATCTCGATCATGCCCGGCATGATCGACGAGCCGCCGGTCAGCACGATGCCCGACGAGAGCACGCCCTCGTAGCCGGACTCGCGCACCACCTGGTGCACCATCGCGAACAGCTCCTCGACGCGCGGCTCGATCACGGCCGCCAGGGCCTGGCGCGACAGCGAACGCGGACCGCGGTCGCCCAGGCCCGGCACCTCGAGGGTCTCGTTCGGGTCGGCCAGCACCTGCTTGGCCACGCCGTAGCGGATCTTGATCTCCTCGGCTTCGCCGGTGGGCGTGCGCAGGGCCATCGCGATGTCGCTGGTGATCTGGTCGCCCGCGATCGGCAGGACAGCGGTATGGCGGATCGCGCCATCGCTGAACACGGCGATGTCGGTCGTGCCGCCGCCGATGTCGATCAGGACCACGCCGAGTTCCTTTTCGTCGCCGGTCAGCACCGAGTCGGCCGATGCCATCGGTTGCAAGATGAGATCGGAGACTTCCAGGCCGCAACGGCGAACGCACTTTACAATATTTTGCACTGCGGACACCGCACCGGTGACAATGTGCACGCGCACCTCGAGGCGGATGCCGCTCATGCCGATCGGCTCGCGCACGTCTTCCTGGTTGTCGACGATGAATTCCTGCGGCACCGTGTGCAGCAATTGCTGGTCGGTCGGGATGTTGACGGCCTTGGCGGTCTCGATCACGCGCGCCACGTCGGTGGCGGTGACTTCCTTGTCCTTGATCGCCACCATGCCGCTCGAATTGAAGGAGCGGATATGGCTGCCGGCGATGCCGGCGTAGACGTTGCGGATCTTGCAATCGGCCATCAGCTCCGCTTCCTCGAGCGCGCGCTGGATCGATTCGACGGTCGCCTCGATGTTGACGACAACGCCCTTCTTCAATCCTCTCGACTCGTGCTGGCCGAGTCCGATCACTTCATGGCGTCCATCGGCCATCACTTCGGCCACCACCGCCACCACTTTCGAGGTGCCGATGTCGAGGCCGACGATCAGGTTCTTCGCGTCTTTAGTCATGTTAGCTGTGCCTGCTTAAATTAAATATGCTTTGTTGTTTTGCTTGGTGCTTTTTTCTGTTTTGCCGCCTTGACCGGCTTGCTCGCATCCGCCGGCACGCTCAAGGCAGCCGAGGACAGGGCCAGGCCGTTCGGATAGCGCATGTCGATGGTGTCGATGCGCCCTTCCTGCAGCCTGGCCACGAGCTGGGGATAGATGCTCACCAGCCGCTGCACGCGTCCCTTCAGCGTGCTCCTGTCCTGTTCCCGCCCCAGTTCCACGCTCATGCCGTTGTCCAGCTTGACGGTCCAGGCATACCGGTTCGACAGGCTGATCGATGCCGGTACCAGGCGGACCGGCGCGAACCAGCCGCGCAGTTCCGCGAAGCGCGCCAGCACTTCCTTCTCGCTGCCGGGAGGACCATCGAACGCAGGCAGCTCGTGGTCATCGTCGGCCTCGGCCAGGTTGGCGGTGAAGACGTCGCCCTTCACCGACAGCAGGCGCCCGTCCTCGCCCCAGGTGCCGAGCGCCTCGTGTTCTTCCACGGCGACGATCAGCTGGTTCGGCCATTCGCGGCGCACGCTGGCCTTGCGCACCCAGGGCACCGCCTCGAACGTCGCGCGCACCTGCTCCAGGTCGGACGTGAAGAAGTTGCCCTTGATCTTGCCCAGCACGCCGTTGCGCACCGTCAGTTCGTTCACGTGCTGCAGGTCCAGCCCGTACATGCTTTCGACCCGCACGGCACGCAGCGTGAACATCGGGCGCTGCGACAGCCACCACAGCCCCGACGCGATACAGGCGAGCGCCACCAGCGCGGTGATCGCGCTGGCGGTTGCATTCAGGGCTCGCACGTCTTGCCACATCGTTTATCCCTTACTTCTTCCCGGCTTGTCCAATTTTGAGGCTGGCGGTGCGCAGGATGGCCACGCACAGGTCCTCATAGCTCGTGCCCTCGGCGCGCGCGGCCATCGGCACCAGCGAGTGCCCGGTCATGCCCGGCGAGGTGTTCACCTCCAGCAGGAAGTGCTGGCCGTCGGATTCGCGCAGCAGCACGTCGATGCGGCTCCAGCCTTCGCAGCCGAGGGCGCGGTAGGCCTTTTCCACGTCGGCCTGGATGGCGCTAGTGGTGGCCGCGTCCAGCGGCGCCGGGCAGTGGTACTTGGTGTCGTCGGTGAAGTACTTGTTCTGGTAGTCGTACTTGCCTTCCGGGGCAACGATCTCGATGATCGGCAGCGCGCGCGCGGTGGGGCCGGTGCCCAGCAGCGGCACCGAGAACTCGCGGCCTTCGATGAATTGCTCGGCCAGCACGCGCGCGTCGTACTTGCGCGACAGCTCGACCGCCGCCTCGAGTTCTTCGCGGCGGGTCACCTTGGTGATGCCGATGCTCGAACCTTCGAGCGGCGCCTTGACGATCAGCGGCAGGCCGAGGTCGGCCACCACCTTGTCGAGATCGGCGCCCTCATCGATGACGGCATACTTCGGGGTCGGCACGCCGTTCGCCAGCCAGACGATCTTGGTGGTGATCTTGTCCATGCCGACGCTCGAGGCCATCACGCCGCTGCCCGTGTAAGGAATGCCGAGCAGTTCCAGCGCGCCCTGCAGGCTGCCGTCCTCGCCGTAGCGGCCGTGCAGCGCGATGAACACGCGATCGAAACGTTCCGCCACCAGCTCGGCGATCGAGCGCTCGGCCGGATCGAAGGGGTAGGCGTCGACGCCCTTCGATTTCAGGGCATTCAGCACGCCGGTGCCGGACATGATCGACACTTCGCGCTCGGCGGAACGGCCGCCGAACAGGACGCCGACCTTGCCCAGGGCTGCGATTTCGGATGGGGTGAGAGTGGATGCACTCACGATGACACCTTTTGATACGAAGTCAGTTGATGAGGAACGCCGCCGATCGAGCCGGCGCCCATGATGAGCACGACGTCGCCGTCGCGCGCCACCTTCAGGATGGTGGCCGGCATGTCGGCGATCGCTTCCACGAACACCGGTTCGACCTCGCCGCTGGCGCGCAGCGCTCTGGCCAGCGCGCGGCCGTCGGCGGCCACGATCGGCGCTTCGCCGGCCGCGTACACCTCGGCCAGCAGCAGCAGGTCGGGCGCGCCCAGCACCTTGACGAAGTCCTCGAACAAATCGCGCGTGCGGGTGTAGCGGTGCGGCTGGAAGGCCAGCAGCAGGCGCCGGCCCGGGTAGGCCGCGCGCGCCGCGGCCAGCGTCACCTGCGCCTCGACCGGGTGGTGGCCGTAGTCGTCGACCAAGGTGAAGCTGCCGCCGCCTTCGAGCGGGATCTCGCCGTAGCGCGTGAAGCGGCGGCCGACGCCGCGGAATTCGCGCAGGCCGCGCGCCGTGGCCTCGTCCGGCACACCGATCTCGCGCGCGATCGCGATTGCAGAGCAGGCATTCAGGACATTGTGCATGCCGGGCTGGTTCAGCACGAACTTCGTGTCCGGGTAGCCTTCCTGGCGCACCGTGAAGTGCATCTGGATGCCTTCCGCATGCGCGTCCAGAGCGCGCACTTCGGCGTCTTCCGAGAAGCCGTAGGTCGTCACCGGCTTGGTCACCTGCGGCAGGATCGAGCGCACGTGCGGGTCGTCGATGCACATCATCGCGCGGCCGTAGAACGGCAGGCGGTGGGTGAAGTTCACGAACGCGGACTTCAGCTTCTCGAAGTCGTGCTCGTAGGTGTCCATGTGGTCGGCGTCGATGTTGGTGATCACTTCGATCATCGGCGACAGGTTCAGGAAGGACGCGTCGGATTCGTCGGCTTCGGCCACGATGTATTCGCCGGTGCCCAGCTTGGCGTTGGCGCCGGCGCTGTTCAGGCGGCCGCCGATCACGAAGGTCGGGTCCATGCCACCCTCGGCCAGCACCGAGGCTACCAGGCTGGTGGTGGTGGTCTTGCCGTGGGTGCCGGCGATCGCGATGCCGCGCTTCAGGCGCATCAATTCGCCCAGCATGATCGCGCGCGGCACGATGGGCACCTTGGCGGCACGCGCGGCCACCACTTCCGGATTCGCCTCGTTGACGGCGGTCGAGG
>CAJYQM010000306.1 GCA_913777025.1 uncultured Massilia sp.
GAACGACAAGGGCTCGCTATGGGTCGCCTACCTGAAGCAGACCGCGTCGAAGGCCACTGATATCAATCGCGACTCGATCAATGCTTATGCGAAGGAAAACGGTATCACAGGCGTCGCCATGATCTCGATCGATGGCGACTGGTCGGCCCTGCGCATGAAACGTATCGAACTCTGATGGCACCTCGACAAACCTACTGCGCGTCGCCGTGGCGCGCCAGCGCCCACGCCACATGCTCGCGCACCAGGTCTGAGGCGTGCGCGGCGCGGGCACGCAAGGCGGCGACGACGTCGGCATCGCCCGGTGCCTTGTCCGCCGCATTGCCCAGCCCCACCGCCAGGTTGCGCAACCAGCGCTCGTGGCCGATACGGCGGATCGGACTGCCCTCCATGCGGCGGTTGAATTCCTCTTCTTCCCAGCCGAACAATTCCACCAAGCTACTCGACCCCAGGCCGTTGCGTTCGTCGAAGTCGGGCAAGGGCGCCCGCTGGGCAAACTTGTTCCATGGACAAGCCAGCTGGCAATCGTCGCAGCCATAGATGCGGTTGCCGATCAGCGGCCGGAATTCTTCCGGAATACTGCCCTTCAGCTCGATCGTCAGGTAGGAGATGCAGCGGCGTGCGTCCAGCCGGCCCGGCCCCAGGATCGCATGCGTCGGACAAGCCGTGATGCAGGCCTGGCATCCGCCGCAATGGGCGCCGGTTTCCTCATCCACCGGCAGCGGCAGGTCGACCAGTATCTCGCCGATGAAAAAGGTCGAGCCGGCCTCGCGCGACAGCAGCAGCGTGTGCTTGCCGCGCCAGCCCAGGCCCGCCTTTTGCGCCAATGGCAACTCCATCACCGGCGCCGAGTCGGTGAACACGCGGTAACCGTAGTCGCCGACGGCGCCGCGGATGCGCTCGGCCAATTGCGCCAGGCGATTGCGCAACACCTTGTGATAGTCGCGGCCGCGCGCGTAGAACGAGACCACGGCCGCGTTCGGATCCTGCTGGCGCAGGCGTTCGCGGGCGCGCCAGTCGTCCGGCGTCGAGGCCGGCAAATAGTCCATGCGCGCGCTGATCACGCGCACCGTGCCCGGGACCAGTTCGGCCGGCCGGGCGCGCTTCATGCCGTGGCTTGCCATATAATCCATCTCGCCATGATGGCCGGCATCCAGCCAGGCCTGCAGTCCCGCTTCCGTATGCGCGAGATCAACGTCCGTGATGCGGACGTCGGCAAAGCCGAGCTCCGCACCCCAGGTCTTGATGGTCAGCGCGAGTCGGTCGAGGTCAGGAATAATGGAGGCGGAGGCGGACATGGCGGGAACGAGAAACAACACGACATTCTATTCGATGCAGCCCTTCACGACTTATCTTCCGGACGAAACGGCCACCCAGGCCCTGGGCGCCGCCCTCGCCCGCGCCTTGCGGCCCGGCCTGGTGATCTACCTGCATGGCGACCTCGGCGCCGGCAAGACCGCGCTCACGCGCGCGCTGCTGCACGCGGCCGGCCACAAGGGCGCGGTGAAGAGCCCGACCTATACCCTGTCCGAGCCCTACCGCATCACACTGGATGGACAACAGGTCAATTTGATCCACTACGACCTGTACCGCATGGCCAGCCCCGAGGAATTCCTCGACGCGGGCTTCCGCGAAGACTTCGACGGCAAGAACATCTGC
The DNA here is from genome assembly GCA_913777025.1 of uncultured Massilia sp. Lineage (GTDB taxonomy): Bacteria > Pseudomonadota > Gammaproteobacteria > Burkholderiales > Burkholderiaceae_D > Telluria. The sequence goes on from CAJYQM010000306.1 coordinate 1,657, forward strand.
ATCGTCGAATGGCCCGAAAAGGGCGAACCGGTGTTGCCGCCACCCGACGTCAACGTGTTGCTGGAAGTCAGCGGCCCCGGCCGTCATGTAGAATTGCAGGCGTTGTCTGAATTGGGCCTGCTATGCCTCGAAAGCCTGCACTACCCCCCGACTCCCTGATTCCCGGTTCGCCCAAGCGGCGCGCGGTGCTCAAGGCAGGCGGGACACTGCTGTTGTCCGTCCTGTCCCCCCTGCCCGCCAGCGCCGCCCAGATCATGGCCGTGCGCGTCTGGCCGGCGGACGAGTACACGCGCGTCACGCTGGAAAACGACGGTGAACTCAAGACCAACCATTTCATGGTGACGGACCCGCCGCGCCTGGTGGTCGACATCGACGGCCTGGCGCTGAACGATACACTCAAGAGCCTGGTCGCCAAGGTCGAATCGAACGACCCCTACATCAAGCAGGTCCGCGTCGGCCAGAACCGCCCGAACGTGGTGCGCCTGGTGTTCGACCTGAAGGAAACCGTCAAGCCGCAGGTGTTCACGCTGGCGCCTGTGGCCGGCTACCGGCATCGCCTGATCTTCGACCTGTATCCGCTCAAGCCGGTCGATCCGCTGGCCAACATGATTGCCAAGGAAAACTGGACCGACGAAAGCATCGCTGCCGCGACGCCGGCGCCGGTGCCCCAGCCGGGCAGCCCGACCGTGGGCCAGGCCGGTCCGGACGCCATTGCCAAGCTCGAAGCCGACGCCGCCCGCGCCGGCACCACCCCCGCCACCCCGCAGCCGGCCGCGCCGCAATCGCCGACCGCCGCGAAAGCCCAGGCCCAGGCGCAAGCCAAGGCCAAGCCTGGCCAGAAGGTGGCGCGCATGATGACCATCGCGCTCGACCCCGGCCATGGCGGCGAAGACCCCGGCGCGACCGGCGCCACCGGCGTGCACGAGAAGGACATCGTGCTGGCGGTCGCCAAGCGCCTGAAGGCCAAGCTGGAAGAGTTGCCGAACACGCGCGTGATGCTGACGCGCGACGCCGACTTCTTCGTGCCGCTCGGCCAGCGCGTCGAAAAAGCAAGAAAGGTGCAGGCCGACCTGTTCGTGTCGATCCACGCGGATGCCTTCGTGCAGCCGAGCGCGCGCGGCTCCTCGGTGTTCGTGCTGTCGGAAAAAGGCGCCAGTTCGAGCGCGGCGCGCTGGCTGGCCAACGACCAGAACAAGGCCGACCTGATCGGCGGCGCCAACTTCGCCAGCCACGACAAGGAGATCGCCAGCGTGCTGTTCGACCTGTCGACCACGGCCCAGATCAACGACAGCCTGAAGCTGGGCAAGGCGGTGCTGTCCGAGATCGGCGGCATCAACCGTCTGCACAAAGGCGCGGTCGAGCAGGCCGGCTTTGCCGTGCTGAAGGCGCCCGACATCCCGTCGATCCTGGTCGAGACCGCGTTCATTTCGAACCCGGAAGAAGAAGCCAAGTTGAAGGATGATGCTTATCAAAATCAACTCGCCGATGCGATCACCAAAGGCATCAAGCGCTACTTCGCGTACAATCCGCCGCTGGCGAAGAGCCGCATGACTTGACCCGGGCAGGCGTTGCGCTGGCGGCGTTTCTCGGGTTTCAGCCGAGGAGAATGTCGTGAGCGCAATAACTACCCGATTCGGGCAATTGCCCGCTGTTCAACTTCGTGCGCCGGACGGCGCCGAAGCAACCATCACCCTGTACGGTGCCCACCTGGTGTCCTGGAAGGATGCGCCCAGCCCGGACGCCACCGCCGCCAACGCGGTGCCCCAGGAACGCCTGTTCCTCAGCACCCTGTCCAGCCTCGACGGCAGCCGCGCCATCCGCGGCGGCGTGCCCGTCATCTTCCCCCAGTTCGCCGAACGCGGCAGCGGCATGCGCCACGGGTTCGCGCGCTTGAGCACCTGGCGCCTGGTGGATTCCGGCGAGCAGGACGGCGCCGCCTTCGCGCTGCTGGCGCTGTCCCGGGCCGACCTCCCGCCCCAGGTGGCGTCAAGCTGGCCGTACGCCTTCGAACTCCAGCTGCGCGTGACCGTGCGCGCGCGCGAACTGGGCTTGCTGCTCGAGGTCCGCAACACGGGTCCCGACCCCTTCCCCTTCTCCGCTGCGCTGCACACCTATTACCTGGTGGAAGACGTCGAAGGCGTGCGCATCGACGGCGTGCAGGCGGAGACGCTGGCGATCGTCGACAAGCTGGACCAGGTGTTCGAACGCATCCCCGGCCACATCAGCTTCGACACCGGAGCGGACACGCTGGGCCTGTGGCAGACCGGTTTTACCGATGCGGTCGTGTGGAACCCGGGCGCGGTGGATGCGGCCGCGCTGGTGGACATGGAGGATGAGGAATACCGGCGCTTCGTGTGCATCGAGCCGGCCCTGTTGACGCCCCAGGTGCTGGAGCCGGGCGGGAGCTGGCGCGGCGAGCAGCGGGTGACGGTGTCGGCTTAGCGCCCGGCCACTTAATTCGATTCCTTGATCATCCGCCCCGCGGTCGGCTGCACCGGCCGCGCATTCAGCGGATACAGGCGCGAGAACAAGGCCATCTGCGCCGGCGACGCCTGGCGCGGCTGCTTGAACACCAGCCACAGCACACCTTCGCTGCACGGCGGCTCGGTCAGCGAGCCCATATAGGTGAAGTACTCGCGCTTTTCCGGCAACGCATCCATCGGGTCGAGCACGATCGAGGGCGATACCACCTCGTTCTTTTCCAGCGGCAGGTTGTCCCAGATGGTCTGGACCAGGCTGTGCGGCTGGCCGCGCTCGAGCAGGACGGCGACGATCGCGATCTTGCCCTCGACGCTCCTGTGCACCATGTGGATGACCATTTCCGTGCCCTTGCCGTTGATCTTTTCCTCGGACGGGCGGTGGAAATGGAATTCCTGCAGCTCATAAGTCGAGTTGCCGACCGTGATGAAATTGCCGCCACCCACGGTGACCGAGATCGTGTGGCCATTGTTGACCTCGCTGAACGAGGTCGGGCGGTAGTCGAAGCTGATCTGTTCCAGGTTGACCTTGATGCCGTCACGCAGGTCGATCGGCGACTGGCGGTTGCCGGTGCCGCACTTGGCCCAGCCGTCGTTGATCTTCGACCAGTTGGCCGGACCGAGTTCGCCTTCGTAGGACCAGACCGTGCCGCGCTTCGGTGCGTTGGCCACCGCGATCGCCGCCGCGGCAGCCTGTTCTTCCTGCTTGCGCCTGGTATCGGCCGCTTTCTTCGCGCGCACGGCCGCGCTGGCGCGCGCCTGCTGGCGTTCGCGCAGTTCGGCCAGGCGCTCGGCGATCTTGGCCGAGAGGGCGACTTCGGAGTCCTCTTCCTTGTCGTTTGACGCGGGGGCGGGCGCCGCCACTGCCGGCGCGGCATGGCCGGCCACCTGTGCGTCGGCGGCCGCCACCAGTTTCTTGACGGCGTCGGGCATCGACCTGGCGCTCGCCGGCTGGGAAGCCGAAGCGGGTTTCGACAAGGAGGCCGCGAGTCTGGCTGCGGCGGAGGCGGGATCGTTCGCGCTTGCGCTCATGACAACGCAGCAGCAAGCGAACAGGGCGATCAGGTTACGCATGGGAATAAGAGTGTGTTGCTGTCCCCTACCTTATCGGCGTTACTCTACGTAAACTTGAGGCTGTAAACGCACAGCGCGCCGGCAAATGCGGCGCGCTGGCAAGAGTGGCAACGACGGGTGGGCTCAGCGGCTCATCACGCGGCGGCCGAACTTGTAGATGCCGCCCAGCGCCAGCGGCACGATCGCCGCGCCGACGCCGACCAGCACGATGGCGGTCAGATGGTCGCGCACTACCGGGATATTGCCAAAGAAATAGCCCGCAGTCACAAGACCCGCCACCCACAGCACGGCACCGGTAATGTTGAACATCTGGAAACGCGTATGGGTCATGTCCGACACCCCGGCGACGAAGGGCGCGAAGGTGCGCACCACCGGCACGAAGCGCGCCAGGATGATGGTCTTGCCGCCGTGCTTTTCGAAGAAGTCGTGGGTGCGTTTCAGCGCATCCTTGTTGATCCAGCGGTAATCGTGGGTGAACATGCGCTGCCCGATGGCTTCGCCGATATGATAGTTCAGGGTATTCCCGGTCACCGCCGCAATGATCAGGAGCGCCATCAATAGCGGATAACTCATTTCGCCGGTGGCACAGAAGGCGCCGGCGATGAACAGCAGGGTATCGCCGGGGAAGAAGAACAGGACGACCAGGCCGGTCTCGCAGAACACGATGGCGAACAGCACCGCGTAGACATAGACGCCATACTGGTTGAGCAGCATGCCCAGGGTTTTATCGACATGAAGAATCATGTCGAAAAATTGCATCAAATCCATAATAGTCCTAAATGGTAGCGCAGCATCATACCACCAGACCGCGCTGCAAAAATGGTTCTGGGTCTAACTTAGGCAAGAGAATTTGATCATTTGCCGGGGTTGGCTTGGCATTACAATCTGGCATATCCAGTCGTCAACAACACAAGCCAGGACACCACGATGAGAATCCTCCGCAAGACATGCTTGCTCGGCGCGTGCGCGCTGCTGGCCGCTGGCGCCGGCGCAGCCGCGGACAAGGAGCTGCCGCCCAAGCCCAGCGTAGCCGACATCGTCAAGGCTTCACGAGCCGGCGACTGGCGTCCCCTCGACCCGGACAACACCCTGTACATGGAAACCGCGGCCGGCCGCGTCGTCATCGAGATGGCACCTGCTTTCGCGCCGAACCACGTCAGGAACATCAAGGCGCTGGCGCGGGCGCATTATTTCGATGGCCTGGCCATCCTGCGCGTGCAGGACAATTTCGTCGTCCAGTGGGGCGACCCGAACGAGGACAACGACAAGGCGCGCAAGGTCGAAGGGGCGCACAAGACCGTGAAGGCCGAGTTCACCGTGCCCCTGAAAAGCGCCGGCCCGTTCACGCGCCTGCCGGACCGCGACGGTTACGCGCCCGAGTCCGGCTTTGCGAACGGCTTCCCGGCCGGCCGCGATCCGAAGACCGGCGAAGCCTGGCTGGCGCACTGCTACGGCATGGTCGGCGTCGGCCGCGACACCGATGCCGACAGCGGCGGCGGCACCGCGCTGTACGCCGTGATCGGCCCGGCCCGCCACCTGGACCGCAACATCACCGTGGTCGGCCGCGTGGTGGCCGGCATGCCGCAACTGGCCGCCCTGCCGCGCGGTCCGGCGCCGATGGGCTTCTATGACAAGCCGGAGATGAACGTGCCGGTCATCGCCGTCAAGGTCGCCGCCGACGTCCCGCCGAACGAGCGCAGCCGCTTGGAGGTGATGCGCACCGACGGCGCCGCCTTCCAGTCGGTGCTGGACGCCCAGCGCGACCGCGGCGGCCCGTGGACCAAGGTGGCCATGCACCATGTCGACCTGTGCGCGGTACAAGTTCCCGTGCGCGAACAACAACCCTGAACCACATCAAACCGGGGTCAGAGCCCGTTTTTAATTAATGTCGCATCGTATATTTCCAAAAATCGGGCTCTGACCCCGGTTTGGGAAAAATCAGACAAGGGCGTTGATGCGTTTGGTGCCGGGCTATAATCACGGCATGAACGCCCCGGTCCCTACCCATCGCCCGATCCAGCAGCTTCCCGATCAGCTCATCTCGCAAATCGCCGCCGGCGAGGTCGTCGAGCGGCCCTCGGCCGTGGTGAAGGAGTTGCTCGAGAATGCGCTCGACGCCGGCGCCACCCAGGTCACCGTCCGCCTCGAGGAAGGCGGCGTCAAGCGCATCGCGATCACCGACAACGGCAAGGGCATCCCGCCGGAAGAGCTGCCGCTGGCGCTGGCGCGCCATGCGACCTCGAAGATCGCCTCGCTGACCGACCTCGAGAACGTGAACACGCTGGGCTTCCGCGGCGAAGCGCTGGCCTCGATCGCCTCGGTGGCGGCGGTCTCGATCACCTCGCGCACGGCCGGCGCGCCGCACGCCTGGGAAATCGTCGGCTCGCACCTGGGCACGGTCTCGCCCTCGTCCGGCCCGCACGGCACCACGATCGACGTGCAGGACCTGTACTTCAATACGCCGGCGCGGCGCAAGTTTTTAAAGTCCGAGCAGACCGAATACGGCCACTGCGCCGAAGTCGTGCGCCGCATCGCGCTGGCGCGCCCGGACGTGTCGTTCAGCCTGACCCACAACGGCCGCACCATCGACCACTGGAACACGAGTGAAGCGGCCAAGCGCAGCGCCCAGATCCTGGGCGGCGACTTTGCCGAGGCGCGGCTCCAGCTCGACGAATCGGCCGGACCGCTGCGCCTGCACGGCTACGTCGGCCTGCCGACCGCGTCCAAGGCGCGCGCCGACAACCAGTATTTCTATGTGAACGGCCGCTTCGTGCGCGACAAGCTGCTGGTCCACGCCGTGAAGGCCGCCTACGAGGACGTGCTGCACGGCGACCGCTTCCCGTCCTACGTGCTGGCGCTCGAACTCGATCCGGCCATGGTCGACGTCAACGTGCACCCGTCCAAGATCGAAGTGCGCTTCCGCGACAGCCGCGCCGTGCACCAGTTCGTGTTCCACGCGGTCCAGCGCGCGCTGGCCAAGACCTCGGCGACCTCGCACGGCGACGCGCCGGCGCCGGTCAGCGCGGCCGAGATCACGCCGTCCGGCACCTCGCTGGGCAATGGCCTGGGTGGAGGCTTCGGCGCGCGCACCGGCGGCTCGGGCGGCGGCTCCAGCGGCGGTGGCGGCGGTTCGACCCCGGCCTGGCGCCGTCCGCACGAACAGACCTCGTTCGGTTCCCAGCTGACGTCGACCTTCTCGCCTTCGCCCTTCCCGGCAGGCAGCCGCTGGGACGCCCCCACGGGCGCCGGCGTGGCCCAGCGCACCGAAAGCTACGGCGCCCTGTTCAAACCCGACGATGCCGCCAAGGATGCCGCCCGGCCGCAGGAAGCGCGCGACACCGCCCTGCCCGTGGCGACCGCCCCGGCATCCGACGACGACTTCCCGCTCGGCTTCGCGCTGGCCCAGCTGCACGGCATCTACATCCTGGCCCAGAACCGCAAGGGCCTGGTGCTGGTCGACATGCACGCGGCCCACGAACGCATCCTGTACGAACAGATCAAGCGCGCGCTCGACGCCCAGGCCGAAGGCGAGCAGATGCAGGTCCAGCAACTGCTGATTCCCGTCACCTTCTTTGCCGATGCGATCGAGGTCGGCACGGTGGAAGAGAACCAGGAGACCCTGAAGGCGCTCGGCTTCGACATCGCCGCCGTGTCGCCGACCACGCTGGCCGTGCGCGCCGTGCCGACGCTGCTGAAGAACGCCGACGCCCAGACCCTGGCGCGCGACGTGCTGCGCGACGTGAGGGAGTATGGCGGCTCGCGTGTGCTGATCGAGCGCCGCAACGAGCTGCTGGGCACCCTCGCCTGCCACACCGCGGTGCGCGCCAACCGCATCCTGGCCGTGCCCGAGATGAACGCCCTGCTGCGCCAGATGGAAGCGACCGAACGCGCCGACCAGTGCAACCACGGCCGTCCGACCTGGGTGCAGCTCGACATTTCCGCGCTCGACAAACTTTTCCTGCGCGGCCAATAACGCACTCACATGACACAGCAGCAAAAACCGGTGGCCGTGGCCATCATGGGCCCGACCGCGTCCGGCAAGACCGCCGCCGCCCTCGCCATCGCACGGAACCATCCGGTCGAGATCATCTCGGTCGACTCCGCCCTGGTCTACCGCGAGATGGACATCGGCACCGCCAAGCCATCCAGCCAGGAGTTGGCCAGCGTGCCGCACCACCTGATCGACATCATCGATCCGCTCGAGTCCTATTCGGTCGCCCAGTTCAGCAGCGACACGATCCGCCTGGTCGGCGAGATCGCCGCGCGCGGCAGGCTGCCGCTGCTGGTCGGCGGCACGATGATGTACTTCAAGGGCTTGACCGACGGCCTGGACGACCTGCCGACCGCCGACCCGGACCTGCGCGCGCGCATCGAAGAGGACGCCGCCCGCACCGGCTGGCCCGCCATGCACGCGAAGCTCGCCGCGCTCGACCCGGCCACCGCCGCGCGCCTGGCGCCGAACGACGCCCAGCGCATCAACCGCGCCCTCGAGATCATCGAACTGTCCGGCAAGCCGATGTCCGAACTGCTGGCCAGGCGCGCCAAGCCCGAGTTGCCCTTCGAACTGGTCTCGTTCGCGCTGGAGCCTTCCGACCGGGCGGTCTTGCACGAGCGCATCGCCACCCGCTTCGACCAGATGCTGGGCAGCAGCGACGACAGCGGCATCGTCGCCGAAGTCGCGCGCCTGCGCGCACGGGGCGACCTGAACCCGAACCTGCCCTCGATGCGCTGCGTCGGCTACCGCCAGTCCTGGGAATACCTGGATGGCCGGATCGACCGCGCCCAATTGCGCGAAACCGGCATCATCGCCACGCGCCAGCTCGCCAAGCGCCAGCTGACCTGGCTGCGCTCGATGCCGGAGCGGATCGTGATCGATTGCCTGGGGCCGGATCCTGCACGACCGATCCTGGAGTACCTTGCTGGATTACAACAGTGAGCGGTGTGGACAGGATGATCCGAAGCGGGTAGCCTTGACACTTCTGGGAGCGGACGGCATAATGCTCCCCGTTCTGGTGATATAGCTCAGTTGGTTAGAGCATAGCATTCATAATGCTAGGGTCGGTGGTTCAAGTCCACCTATCACCACCAGAATAAAGAGGGCCGCCGGTTCGCAAGAGCCGGCGGCTTTTTCTTTTCAGCGCCCTTCAAACGCGCCTCGGTAGGCAAACAAGCCCG
>CAJYQM010000307.1 GCA_913777025.1 uncultured Massilia sp.
CCAAGACTGCTGCGACCAAGTCGACCGCTGCTGCCAAGACCCCGGCCAAATCGGCTGCGACCAAGTCGACCGCTGCTGCCAAGACCCCGGCCAAGACTGCTGCGACCAAGTCGACCGCCGCCGCCAAGACCCCGGCCAAGACCGCTGCAACCAAGTCGACCGCTGCTGCCAAGATCCCGGCCAAGACTGCTGCAACCAAGTCGACCGCAACCAAGTCGACCGCCGCAACCAAGTCGACCGCCGAAGCAAAGCCGGCTGCGAAGAAAGCTGCCGTAAAGCCGGCCGCCAAGACCGCTGCCCAGCCGGAAGCCCAGCCGGAAGCCGCCACCGCAGCTGCCCCGGCCGCCGCCAAGAAGGCTGCGCCGGCAAAGAAACCGGCCGCGAAGAAAGTCGCCTCGAAGGCCGAAGCCAAGCCGGAAGCGAAGACCGAAGCCAAGGCCGACACCAAGCCGGAAGCCAAGGCCGAGTCGAAGCCGGACGCCAAGGCCGACAGCAAGCAGGACAGCGCCGCCCAGCCGGCCGCCAAGTCGGTGATCGCGCCCGCCGCATGGCCGTTCCCGACCAGCAGCCGTCCGTAACGACATACCACGCCTGGATCAGGCAAAATACCGCTGTGTGACCGTTCACACAGCGGTTTTTTTTTAAGGAGTCCTTGTGCTGCCCATTCTTCAGTTGATCGTCGATACTGTCGCCGGCGTCCTCGGTGGCGTCCTGCTGCTGCGTTTCTGGATGCAGGTAATCCGGGTCCGTCCGCCATCCTCGATCGGGCAGTTCACCTTCACGCTCACCGACTGGCTGGTTCGCCCGCTGCGCCGCATCGTGCCGGGCATGGGCGGCTACGACTGGGCCAGCCTGATCGGCGCCTTCCTGGTGGTGCTGGTGGCCAGCTCGGTGCTGCTGCTGGCCGGCTTCTCGGGGCAGGCGGTGCTGCTGTATGCGTTGTACCGCATCCTGACCTGGATCATCTACGGTTTCATGGGCCTGTTGATCATCGAAGTGATCTTCAGCTGGGTCAACCCGCATGCGCCGCTGGCGCCTTTCGTCCACGCGCTCAACGAGCCGCTGCTGCGCCCCCTGCGCCGCGTGATCCCGCCGCTGGGCGGCCTGGACATCACGGTACTGGTCGCGTTCATCCTGCTGCAGATCGTCAAATACCTGATCAACCGGCTGTTCGCCATGTGATCCGATCCGCGGCAATGCCTTGAAAAGCGAAGGGCTTCAGCACCGGCAAGTGCTGAAGCCCTTTTTATTCAGCGTGTACCCGGATCAGAAGCGGTAACCGAAGGCCGCCTCGAACTTGTCCGCGATCTCCTGGGCCGTGAAGGCGTGGTTCTGGCCGCCCTGGTGGGCGATCTTGATCGAGCCGAGCAGGCTGGCCAGGCGGCCCGTGGTCGGCCAGTCGAAATCGTTGGCGATGCCGTACAGCAGGCCGGCACGGTAGGCGTCGCCGCAGCCGGTCGGGTCGACCACGGCGGCGGCCGGCACCGCCGGGATCTTGTGGTGTTCGCCGCCGGCGTAGATGCTTGATCCGGCTTCGCCGCGGGTAACGACCAGCGCGTCCAGGCGCGCGGCGATGTCCTGCAGGGAGAGGCCGGTACGGTCCATCACCATCTCGAATTCATAGTCGTTGCAGGCCAGGTAGGCGGCTTGCTCGATGAAGGTGATCAGTTCCTCGCCGTTGAACATCGGCAGCTGCTGGCCCGGGTCGAAGATGAAGGGCACGCCGCGCTCGGCGCAGTCGCGCGCATGCTTGATCATGCCGTCGCGGCCGTCCGGGGCGATGATGGCCACGCGCAGCGGCAGGAAGTCGGCCAGGCTGTTTTCGTGCGAGAACTGCATGGCGCCCGGGTGGAAGGCGTTGATCTGGTTGTTGTCCAGGTCGGCCGTGACGAAGCACTGGGCCGTGTAGGCGTCGCCGATGGTGCGGATCGCGTTGGTGGCCAGGCCCTGTTTTTCCATGCGCTCGAGGTAGTCGCCGCCGTCCTGGCCGATGGTCCCCATGATCAGCGGTTCGCCGCCCAGCATCTTGAGGTTGTAGGCGATGTTGACCGCGCAGCCGCCGTATTCGGTGCGCAGGGTCGGCACCAGGAAGGAAACGTTCACGCGGTGCAGCTGGTCGGCCAGCAGGGTCTCGCCGAAGCGGCCGTGGTATTGCATGATCTTGTCGAAGGCGATCGAGCCGCAGATCAGCGAAGTCTTGGTCATGGCTTGTCCTGATTCTTAAGGATAGAAGATGAAGATGTGGTAGCTCGACGGTTTCAGCTCGGCCAGCGCGAAGTGCAGCTTGATCGGCTGTTCCGAGCGCGGGCCGAAGCCGGCCGCGGCACTCGTGCCCTGCGGCAGGTATTCCGCGGGCATGAACACGCGGCGCAGCACCGGCTTGTCGTTGGCGTCGGTCAGCTCGAGTTCGATGCTGGGCCAGGCCTGGACGAGGCTACCCTGGTTGCGTAAGAGTGTATTGAGCGAATACGTGTCGGGACCGAGTGTGCTCAGTTCACCGTTTTCGATCGCCAGGTTGTCGATCTGGGTCGGCAGCTCGACGCGGCAGCCGAGCAGGGCGCAGGCGGCGCCCAGCACCGGCCGCGCGCCCGGATAACGCGCCGCCAGCACGTTGCGGAAGTTCAGCACGACCTGGGCCGCCAGCACCAGCAGCAGTAGCGCGGCGCCGGCACCCATCAGGATGCGCCGCGTGCGTCCGGATTGCTCCTGCTTGCGGCTGCGCCTGACGAATTCCGGCTCGTCCGTTTCCGGCACGCGCAGCTTGGGCGCTTCGATCCGCGTCGGCGTCAGCCTGGAACGGCGCGCCCGGGCATCCGCGGCCTTGGCGCGCGCCGATTTCGGTGCCGCGGCGGGTGCCGCTTCCGGGAACCCGGCGCCGCTCGAGGCGCGCAGCGGCAAGGCGGGCGGTACGGCGTCGCCCTGCGCTGCCGGCGCGGCCAGGTCCGGCGCCACGGATGGCGGCGGGGGAGCGGGATCGGGGGCGTCGCCGGGCAGGGGCTGGGCCACCAGTTCCTCGTCCACCGGCAGGTCGAAGCTCGGTTCGATGCGGCCCGGCGGCGAGAAGGAAAAGGGGACAGGTCCGGGTTCGGGCGGCGGCGCGAAGGCGGCCGCGTCCACGGCAGCGCCGAGCGCGTCGCCATGGGGCGGCTCCGGGTCCTGCGGCGCGGTCACGGCGGCGTCAATGCCGGCACCGGCGGCCGGTTCGGATCCGCTCGCCGGCAGGCCGGCATCCACCGCCACGACGGCATCCACCGCATGCGCCAGCACGTCGCCATGCGGCGGTTCCGGATCGGCTTCGGGTTCGGCCCGGGAAGAGGGAGCATCGACGGCGGCGGCTGACGCCATGGCATGCCCCAGCATGTCCCCGTGCGGAGGTTCCGGATCCTGGGGTTGTGCCGGCGCCGGCTCGGCCTCGGGCAAAATGCCGGGCGGATCGAAGGTGCTGCCGGAATCGGGGGGATAGACCGGTTGCGGGTCGATATCTGCTTCCGGTGCGGGTTCGGGCGCAGGCGGCGCTACGGGCACCGGTGCCGCTGCCGGAACGGGCTCGGGAGCGGATGGAGGAGCGGCTGGCGCAGCGGCCTTGGGGGCCGCCGGGGCGTCCAGGTCGACCAGGTGGGCGCTGCCGTCAAAGATGCGCTGGCAGGCGCCGCAGCGGACGATGCCGCCGCGGAGCTTGAGCTGGTCCGAGGCGACCCGGAACGTGGTATTGCAATGGGGGCACTGGGTGGCGAGCGCCATGCCGTCACTCGCCGTCGATGGCGGCGCGCGGCGGCGGTGCGGACTCCATGCCGAGCTGCCCGTGCAGGGCGACCCAGCCGTCTTGCTCGGCCCAGACGCCCAGCTTGATGAAAGGTGCGTAGGCGGCGGCCACTTCCTCGGCCTGGCGCGCCAGCACGCCCGACAGTATCAAGGCACCACCGTCGGCGACGCGGCCCGAGAGCATCGGCGCCATCAGCTTCAGGGGGCTCGACAGGATGTTCGCCACCACGATGTCGAAACGCTGTTCGCCATGCTTCGAGGCGACGAAATCGTCCGGCACATAGAAGTCGATGGCGCAAGCGTTGCGTTCGGCGTTGAGCGCGGCCGATTCGATCGCCTGCGGATCGATATCCACGCCCGTGACGTCGGCAGCGCCCAGCTTTTTCGCGACCATCGCCAGGATGCCCGAGCCGCAACCATAGTCCAGCACCGACTTGCCCGGTGCCGGATGCGCTTCCAGCCACTCCATGCACAGGCGGGTGGTCGGGTGGCTGCCGGTGCCGAAGGCCAGGCCCGGATCGACTTCCAGGATCAGGCCGTTCGGGTCCGGGGCTTCGTGCCAGCTCGGCACGACCCAGATGTTCTTGCCGATGTGGATCGGCTCGAACTGCGATTGGGTCAGGCGCACCCAGTCGGCGTCCGCCACCGAGCGCACCGAAAAGTCCGGCAGCGTGTCCAGGCCGATGGCGCGCGCGGCTTCCGCCACGATAGTCGGCTGGTCATCGTTCTCGTCCGTCAGCGCGACCACGCGGCTGCGGTCCCAGGCGGCCTGTTCGACCACCATGCCCGGCTCGCCGAACAGCGGCTTCTCGTCTTCCGTGCCTTCGTCGGCGTCTTCCACCGAGACCGACAGCGCGCCGGCTTCCATCAGCGCGTCGGACAGGGCTTCCGCATGCGAGCGGGCGATCTCGATGACGACTTCGGTCCAGCTCATTGTTCGGCCTTGGTTTCGGATTTGGCGCCGATACCGGTCTCCTTCGGCAGGTCCGGCTTGTGGGCCAGCTTCTGCTCCAGGTAGTGGATGTTGGTGCCGCCCTCGATGAAGCGGGCGTCGACCATCAGTTCGCGGTGCAGCGGGATATTCGTCAGGATACCCTCGACGACCATCTCCGACAACGCGATCTGCATGCGGCGGATCGCCTGGTCGCGGGTGGCGCCGTAGGCGATCACCTTGCCGACCATCGAGTCGTAGTGCGGCGGCACGTAGTAGCCGGCGTAGGCATGCGAATCGACGCGGATGCCGGGACCGCCCGGCGGGTGCCAGCCGGTAATGCGGCCCGGCGACGGGGTGAACTTGAACGGATCTTCGGCGTTGATGCGGCACTCGATCGCGTGGCCCGACAGCATGATGTCGCGCTGGCGGAAGCGCAGCTTCTCGCCGCAGGCGATGCGGATCTGTTCCTGCACGATGTCGATGCCGGTGATCATTTCGGTGACCGGGTGTTCGACCTGCACACGGGTGTTCATCTCGATGAAGTAGAACTCGCCGTTTTCGTACAGGAATTCGAAGGTGCCGGCGCCGCGGTAGCCGATCTTGCGGCAGGCTTCGGCGCAGCGGTCGCCGATCTTCTCGATCAGCTTGCGCGGGATGCCCGGTGCCGGGGCTTCCTCGATCACCTTCTGGTGGCGGCGCTGCATCGAGCAGTCGCGCTCGCCCAGCCAGACGGCCTGCTTGTGTTCGTCGGCCAGCACCTGGATTTCCACGTGGCGCGGATTTTCCAGGTACTTCTCCATATAGACTTCCGGATTGCCGAAGGCGGTGCCGGCCTCGGTCTTGGTCATCGCCACGGCGTTCAGCAGGGCCGCTTCGGTGTGCACGACGCGCATGCCGCGTCCGCCGCCGCCGCCGGCCGCCTTGATGATGACCGGGTAGCCGATCTTGCGCGCGGTCTGGATGATCTCTTTCGGATCGTCCGGCAGGGCGCCGTCCGAACCGGGCACGCAGGGTACGCCGGCGCGGATCATGGCTTGCTTGGCCGAGACCTTGTCGCCCATCAGGCGGATCGATTCCGGACGCGGGCCGATGAAGACGAAGCCCGATTTTTCGACGCGTTCGGCGAAGTCGGCGTTTTCCGACAGGAAGCCGTAACCCGGGTGGATGGCTTCGGCGTCGGTCACTTCGGCCGCGCTGATGATGGCCGGCATGCTCAGGTAGCTCTGCGCCGACTGTGCCGGCCCGATGCAGACCGACTCGTCGGCCAGCTTCACGTACTTGGCGTCCTTGTCCGCCTCGGAGTGCACGACGACGGTCTTGATGCCCATTTCGCGGCAGGCGCGCTGGATACGCAGCGCGATTTCACCACGGTTGGCGATGAGGATTTTTTCAAACATGGTAAGTTTGGTGTTTCTGTGAGTGCCGGCGCTGGCCGGGAACAACTGGATCGGTAGAAGCGAAGAATGGTCTTCCTCGGGAAGACCATCCGGAGCAGGCTCCTGGCCTACTCTCTCTAGACGATTTGGACCTTGCTTGATTAGCCGATCACGAACAGCGGCTGGCCGAATTCGACGGGCTGGCCGTTTTCCACCAGGATCTTGGTGACGGTGCCGGACATATCGGCATCGATTTCGTTCAGGAGCTTCATCGCTTCGATGATGCACAGGGTGTCGCCTTCCTTGACCGTGGCGCCGACTTCGACGAAGGCCGGGGCGCCCGGGGCGGACGAGCGGTAGAAGGTGCCGACCATCGGCGACTTCACGACATGGCCGGTTTCTGCAGGTGCTGCGGCCGGGGCTGCCGCCGGTGCCGGGGCTGCGGACTGGACTGCCGGCGCCTGGAATTGCTGCACGCCCTGCGGCGGCACCATGACCACCTGATTCTGCGGGATTGCGGAGGACTTGACGATGCGAACCTTGCTTTCGCCTTCGGTCACTTCGAGTTCAGCGATATCCGATTCGGCGACGAGGTCGATCAATGTCTTGAGTTTTCTTAGATCCATGTGAAACCCCTTGGAATTATATGTTTATGAGGATGCGGTGCGTCAGGTGGGGCGCAAATCCGCACGGAATGCGTGAAGTTGACGTAGATTAACGCTCTTTGAGCGCAAAGTCGATGGCAAAGCGATATCCATCAGCGCCCAGTCCGCAAATCGTGCCTTGCGCGATCGCGGACAAAAACGAATGGTGCCGAAACTCCTCACGCTTATAAATATTAGACAGGTGCACTTCCACGAACGGAATCTCCACGGCTGCCAGCGCATCGCGCAATGCCACGCTGGTATGGGTCAATCCGCCCGGGTTGATGACGATGGCGTCGACCGCTTCCTGCCGCGCGGCATGGATGCGGTCGATCAGCGCGCCTTCATGGTTGCTCTGGAAGCAATCGATGCTTGCACCCGCCGCTGCCGCCTGGCTTGTGGCGGCCTGCTCGATGTCGGCCAGCGTCGTCGCGCCGTACACCGCAGGCTCGCGTGTCCCCAGCAAATTCAGGTTGGGGCCATTGAGCAGCAGTAGCTTTTTCGCCATGATGGAACCGTCTGTTTGCCCGAAAGACAGGCATTTTGCCGCCAACATTACGTGTTGGCAAGCGATATAAGGAAGAGTGCGGGGAAGTGAACGACCGTTCGCCGAAGCGCCAGGGCCTCTTACAGCTTGGCCAGATCGGCCTTCAACTGGTCGAATTTCAGCTTGCCCAGGTAGGTCTTGCGCACCTGTCCGTCGGCACCGATCAGCACCGTGAAGGGCAGGCCGCCGTTCGCATTGCCGAGGCCGCGCGCCAGGTCGGTGCCGCCCATGCCGCCCACGTACAGCGGGTAGGCGACCTTGGTCTTTTGCGTGAACTGGACGAGGTTGCTGGGGGAATCGATGCCGATGCCGATCACATTGAAGCGTTTGCCGCCATCCTTGGCCGCCAGCGCGGACAGCTCCGGCATCTCCTGCACGCAGGGGCCGCACCAGGAAGCCCAGAAATTCACCAGCAGCGGCTTGCCCTTCCATTGGGCCAGCGGCTGCGGCTTGCCGGACAGGTCGTTGAGCGACATGGCATACAGGTTCGCGGCAGGCGAGGCCTGGGCGGCGCTGTCCTGCTTGACGGCGGCAATCGCGCCGAGCATGGTAAAGGCGGCGGCCACGATCGTGTAGCCGGCGAGTTTCTTCTTATTCATCTTGTTCCAGGGTTTCGTCAGTTGTCATCAATGCACGCAGCCCGGCCGCGTCGACGCGCTGCAGGCGGCCGTCGGCCCGCGGTTTGAGGGCGCCGCGCATGTCGTTCATTTCATAGAGTTCGGCGTGGACGGTCTCCTTATGCCACAGGAAACTCACCGTTTCAACCGGATCGTGGCGGCCGCCCTTGAAATGGGGCGTCTCGGAGATATCGATGTTCACGTTCCTGCCCAGCAGCCAGATCTCGACTTCCTTGGCGCTGTCGGCAAACAATTGCAGGTGGATGTCGTCGTGTTCGCCGGCGGTACCGTTCAAGACCGCGCCGGTCAGATAGGGCCGGAAGTCGGCCAGCTGTTCCATGACCTCGAGGGCGGCCTGGCGCTTGCGCTTCAGGCGTTCGGCCAGCGCCGGTCCCTGGAACAGCGCCTGGTAGCGGCGCACCTCATCCTCCACCTGGAGGTTATCGGGAAGATAATTGGGGGAGGGGCGGTCCACGCCGAGCACCTGGCGTGCGGCCTTGGCCTTGGCGGTGGCGTAATCGGCGCCATCCTGGGCGATCATGCGCGCGGCCGTTGCCGCTATGCGCGCACGCAACTGTTGAAGGTCGTCATTTGGTGTGGGCATCATGTGCCAGATCATACTCTTGAACGGAAAATGGCATCGCGTCGGGTAGAATCGCGTATTCCATATTTCTGTTACACCATCACGACCACCATGCACATCCATATTCTCGGCATCTGCGGCACCTTCATGGGTGGGCTGGCTGTCCTGGCAAAGGAAGCCGGCCATCGCGTCACCGGTTGCGACGCGAACGTCTATCCCCCGATGAGTACCCAGCTCGAAGCCCAGGGTATCGAGCTGATCCAGGGCTACGGCCCGGAGCAGGTGGCGCTGAACCCGGACCTGTACGTGGTCGGCAACGTGATGACGCGCGGGAACCCGCTGATCGAAGAGATCCTGAACCGCGGCTTGCCGTACGTGTCGGGTCCGCAATGGATCGGGGAACATATCCTGCGTAATAAATGGGTGCTGGCCGTGGCCGGCACCCACGGCAAGACCACGACCACCTCGATGCTGGCCTGGATCCTGGAAGATGCCGGCTATGCGCCGGGCTTCCTGATCGGCGGCGTGCCGATGAACTTCGGCATCTCGGCGCGCCTGCAGGGCGAGAAGGAATCCGACTTCTTCGTCATCGAAGCCGACGAATACGACACCGCCTTCTTCGACAAGCGTTCCAAGTTCGTGCATTACCACGCCAAGACGGCGGTATTGAACAACCTGGAATACGACCACGCCGACATCTTCCCGGACATCGGCGCCATCGAGACCCAGTTCCACCACCTGGTGCGCACCGTGCCGGGCGTCGGCCGCCTGGTCGTCAACGGCGACGAAGCCTCGCTGGCGCGCGTGCTCAAGCGCGGCTGCTGGAGCGAGAAGGAAAGCTTCGGCGCCTCGGACGGCGTGGACTGGAGCCTGGTCGAGCATCCGGGCGGCGCCTCGTTCGACGTCCTGTTCAAGGGTGAACTGCAAGGCACCGTGCACTGGGACCTGACCGGCCACCACAACCGCACCAATGCGCTGGCGGCGATCGCCGCCGCGCGCCACGTCGGCGTGACGCCAAGCCAGGCGATCGAATCGCTGGCCCGCTTCCAGAGCGTCAAGCGGCGCATGGAAGTGCGCGGGGTGGTCGGCGGCGTGACCGTCTACGACGATTTCGCCCACCACCCGACGGCGATCGCGACCACGGTCGCCGGCCTGCGCCAGAAAATCGGCGCAGGTGGGAACAATGCGGGCCGTATTCTCGCCGTGCTGGAACCGCGCTCGAACACCATGAAACTGGGCGCCATGAAGGATGCGCTGCCGGGCAGCCTGAAAGACGCCGACCTGGTGTTCGGCTTCGGCAGCCAGCAGGCGCTGGGCTGGTCGCTGGCCGACGCCCTGAAGCCGCTGGGGAATATCGCGCACAGCTTCGACCAGATCGACTATATGGTGAAGGCGATCGTGCAGGCGGCCCAGCCGGGCGACCATATCCTGGTGATGAGTAACGGCGGCTTTGGCGGCGTGCACCAGAAACTGCTGGAAAGCCTGCCGGCATGAGCGGGCTGCCGCACATTCTGTATTTGCATGGCTTCCGCTCCTCGCCGCGCTCCTATAAAGCGCGCGTGGTGCACCGGCGCATGGCCGAGATGGCCCGCGCCCATGAACTGATCTGCCCGCAACTGCCGGCTTCGCCGAAGGCGGCGATGGAACTGGTGCTGACCCTGGCCGAGCGCTACGCCAGCCAGGGGCCGGAGCGCCTGGCCATCATCGGCTCGTCGCTGGGCGGCTTTTATGCGACCTGGCTGGCGGAACGCTTCGGCTGCCGCGCGGCGCTGGTCAACCCGGCGGTCGATCCGCTGAAGGACCTGGACAAGCATGTCGGCGTGACCACGGCCTGGCACTCGGATGAACCCTTCGAGTTCAAGCGCGAATACATCGACGAGCTGGCCGAACTGAAAATCGCCCGGATCACGCGCCCGGAGCGCTATTACCTGCTGGCCGCGACCGGCGACGAAGTACTGGATTACCGCGACATGGTCGCCCACTACGCCGGCGCCCACCAGCACGTGATCCAGGGCAGCGACCACGCTGTCTCGGAATTCGAGCAATATGTGGACGAGGTGCTGGCATTCTGTGACACCGGGCAGGCCGCGAGCGGATCGGGCCAGGCAAGGTGAGGGCGGCCTCCCTGCGCCAGGCCCGTTGGCTGGCGCATCCCGGCGGCGTGCATGCGCCCGCGGCAATGCGCGACTGGCTCGCCACGCCCGGCTCGCTGACCGCGCGCCTGGTCGCGCACAGCCGCCAGTTCCGGGTGCAGAAGCTGCGCCAGGCAAGCGCCGTCTGCCTGGCCGACGAAGCAGCCGCGATCGGCCTGGCGCGGCCGCAGCGCGTGTGGGAGCGCGAAGTGCTGCTGCGCTGCGACGGCCGGCCGGCGGTGTACGGCCACACGGTAGTGCCGATGGGCGCCACCGCCCACGACTGGCCGCTGTTTTCGGCGCTGGGCGAGCGTTCGCTCGGCACCACGCTGTTCCACGACCCGCGGGTCCGGCGCGGCCGGCTCGAATTTGCCCGCATCCGCCCGGGCCACCCGCTGCTGGCGCGCGCCCGCGCCGCCCTGGAAGCCGAGGCGACCGTGGAATTGGCGGACGACATATATTATGCGCGGCGCTGCGTCTACCGCCGCCGTCAAGGCCTGCTACTGGTCACCGAGGTATTCTTGCCCGCGGTGCTGGACCTGGTAGCGACCGCAACCAACACGAAATGACACGAACATGAACGTATTTTTTGAAGAGTCCGGCGATTTCAAGGTCGGGTCCGTCCTGTCGCAGGCCGGCGAGGCCTACCAGGTCGAGATGCCGACCGGGAAGCGCACCAAGGTGAAGACGCGCGACGTGCTGTTGCAGTTCGACAAGCCGGAACCGGCCGCGCTGATGGAGCAGGCCAAGGCGATCGCGCTCGAGGTCGATCTCGAATTCCTGTGGGAAGTCGCGGGCGACGAGGAATTCGGTTTCGCCGAGCTGGGCGCGGAATACTTCGGCCACGCGCCGCTGCCGGCGGAAGCGGCCGGCCTGGTGCTGGCCCTGCATGGTTCGCCGATCTATTTCTATAAAAAGGGACGCGGCCGCTACAAGGGCGCGCCCGAGCAGTCGCTGCGCGCGGCGCTGGCCGGCATCGAAAAGAAGAAACAGCTGGCCATCGTGCAGGCCGGCTATGTCGACGAGCTGAAGGCCGGCAAGCTGCCGCAGGCGATGCAGCCGCTGGTCCAGCAGCTGCTGTTCAAGCCGGACAAGAACAGCATCGAATTCAAGGCGCTCGATACCGCCGCCAGCGAACTGCAGACCACGGCCCAGCGGCTGATGCTGACCACCGGCGGCATCGCCTCGGCCAAGGAGCTGCACATGGGCCGCTTCCTGTTCGAGCATTTCCCGCGCGGCGCCGGTTTCCCGCCGGTAACAGTACCGAGCGCGCCGGCCGACCTGCCGCTGGCGAAGGTGGCCGCGTTCTCGATCGACGACGTGACCACCACCGAGATCGACGATGCCTTCTCGGTCGAGACGCTGGATGACGGCACCGTGCGCGTGGGTATCCACATTGCCGCGCCGGGCCTGGGCATCCGCCCGGACGACGCCATCGACAAGATCGCGCGCGCGCGCATGTCGACCGTGTACATGCCGGGCGACAAGATCACCATGCTGCCGGACGAAGTGGTCGACGCCTTTACGCTGGCCGAGGGCAAGGATTGCCCGGCGCTGTCGCTGTACGCCGTGCTCGATCCGGCCGACTGGAGCGTGGTCTCGACCACCACCCGCGCCGAACGCGTGCCCATCAAGAGCAACCTGCGCCACAACGACCTCGACGAGCTGGTCAACGAAGAAACGCTGGCCAGCGGCGCGGGCGAGTACCCGCACAAGACGGAACTCGGCCTGCTGTGGCAATGGGCGCTGCAGCTGGAAGCGGGCCGCATGAAGAAGCGGGAGGCTTTCGGCCTGAAGCCGGAGCAGGCGAACCGCGTCGACTTCAACTTCTACGTCGAGGACGACGTGGTGACCATCGTGCGCCGCAAGCGTGGCGCGCCGCTGGACAAGATCGTCGCCGAGCTGATGATCTTCGCCAACAGCACCTGGGGCAAGCTGCTGCACGACTCCGGCGTGCCGGGCATCTACCGCTCGCAGGGCCCGGGCGCCGGCGGCTGGAACGCCAAGATCCAGGTGCGCATGGTGACACACGCGGCGCCGCACCAGGGCCTGGGTGTCGACCAGTACGCCTGGAGCACCTCGCCGCTGCGCCGCTACACGGACCTGGTCAACCAGTGGCAGATCCTGGCCTGCGCCTCGAACGGCGTGACCGCGCCGCTGGTGGCCCCGTTCAAGCACCGCGACGCGACCCTGTTCGCGATCGTATCGAGCTTCGACGCCGCCTACGCCGCCTACAACGACTTCCAGCAGAACATGGAGCGCTACTGGTGCCTGCGCTGGCTGGGCCAGGAGAATGCCAAGCAGGTCGACGCCGTGGTGCTGAAGGACGAGGTGCTGCGCCTGGTCGAGATCCCGCTGGTGATCCGCCTGCCGGGCATGCCGTCGGCCCCGCGCGGCGCCCAGGTGCGCCTGGACATCGTGCGCTGGGACGAGGTCGATTTGTCGCTGGAAGCGCGCCTGCTCGAAGTGGCCGCGGTGGCGCCGGAAGCGGCCGAGCTGGGCGACGAGGAAGACGAGGAAGCGGGAGCGGATACCGGCGAGGCGGCCGCTGCCGAGAGTGCCGAGGCCGAAGGGTCGGTCACGGTCGTCGACCCGGAGACGCAGACGGATGTGGCGGCGGAGCCGCCGCAGGCCGCGGCTTGAACCCGGGTCGCCGCCTTCGCGTCGCCGCCGCCTTCGCGTCGTCCCCGCGAAGGCGGGGACCCAGGTTCCTGGCATAGTGATCACATTGATATCTTCAGTTGGCGCGTGATCAACTCAACTTGAAACCTCAACAACCCCATGTTGCTGCCAAGACCGATACTTTCCCCGAAGTCTCGCAAAGTCGGCAGCCTGCACGGTAGAATGGGCAGTTACCCGAACCACCCGTTCCAAGCCCGCAGCGCGTGAAGAGCTATCAACACAACCGTCCCCTGATGATCGCCGTCGCCTTCTCGGTGCTGGCGCATGCGTCCCTGCTGGCGATCCGTTTCGCCGCGCCGGATGCGTTCCGGCTGCAGCCGGCGGATCCGGGCCTGGAAGTCATCCTGGTCAATGCCAAGCACGAGCGCGCCCCGGTCAAGGCCGAGGCGCTGGCCCAGGCCAACCTGGACGGCGGCGGCAATGCCGAGGCAGGGCGCGCGCAATCGCCGCTGCCGGACCTGAAGCGCATCGAGAACGGCGACAGCATCAAGGCCCTGCAGCGCCGCATCGCCGAGCTCGAGCAGCGCCAGAAGAACGTGCTGACCCAGGTCCACCCGTCGAACCATGCCAGCGCCCCGGTGGCGGAACAGGACCGGCCGGACCCGGCCAGGAACGGCGCCGACAACGTCGATTCCGCCAAGGCCATCGCGCGCATGACGGCCGAGATCACCCAGCGCATCTCGGACGAGAACAAGCGCCCCAAGAAGACCTTCATCAGCCCCAGCACGCGCGAAGTCGGCTACGCCATGTACTATAAGGCGATGCAGAAACGCGTCGAGGAAGTCGGCACGCTGAATTTCCCGCAGCAGAACGGCCAGAAGCTGTATGGCGAGCTGGTGGTCTACATCCCGGTCTTCCAGGACGGGACCCTTTACGACAAGGAAGGCGGACCGCGCATCGAACGCAGTTCCGGCAACGCGGCGCTGGACAAGGCCGCGCTCGCCATCGTGCGGCGTGCGGCGCCGTTCGGGGCATTCCCGGCGAACATGCGCTCGTCCGACAAGGACGACCTGTGGATCGTGATCACCCGCTTCCGCTTCACGCGCGAAGAAAAACTGCAGGCCGAACTGCGCGGAGGAGAATGAATGACCGATAAATATTGCGTGATCGGCAACCCGATCGCCCACAGCAAGTCCCCCGAGATCCACCCGGTGTTCGCGGCCGAGACCGGCCAGGACATCGTCTACGAACGCTGCCTGGCACCCGTCGACGGTTTCGTCGACACGGTGCGGCGCCTGGTCGCCGAAGGGTATCGCGGCGCCAACGTCACCGTGCCCTTCAAGCTGGAAGCGGCGGCGATCGCCACCCGGCTGTCCGAGCGCGGGCGGCTGGCCGGCGCGGTCAACACGCTGAGCTTTGAAAACGGCGAGATCGTCGGCGACAACACCGACGGCGCCGGCCTGGTGACGGATATCGTCCGGAATGCCGGCGTCTCCCTGGCCGGCAAGCGCATCCTGCTGCTGGGCGCGGGCGGGGCGGCGCGCGGCGTGATCCTGCCCTTCCTGGAGCAGGGGCCTGCCGCCATCGTGATCGCCAACCGCACCCGCGCCACCGCCGAGGCGCTGGGCGCGGAGTTTGCCGCCCACGCGGCGCAGGCGGGGCAGGTGAGCGCCATCGGCTTCGACGAGATCGCAGGCCGCTTCGACGTGGTCGTGAACGCCACCTCGGCCAGCCTGGCCGGCGACCTGCCGCCGGTACCGGCATCGAGCTTCGGCCCGGACACGCTGGCCGTCGACCTGATGTACGGCAAGGAGCCGACCCCGTTCATGGAATTCGCCGCCCTGCATGGGGCGCAGGTGCGCGACGGCCTCGGCATGCTGGTCGAGCAGGCGGCCGAAGCGTTTACCATCTGGCGCGGCGTGCGGCCGGGCACCACCAGCGTGCTGGTCGCGCTGCGCGACAAACTCTAATTGATAAGACGATGCTGAATGCGCTCAAGATGGGAACCGCCGCGCGCACGAAGAAGGCGGGCGGGCGGCGCTGGCTGAAGTGGCTGTTGCTGGGACCGCTGCTGCTGGTCGTGCTGGTGCAGCTGTACTTTTTCCTGATGATCCTGTGGTGGACCCAGTTCAATCCGGGCTCGACCAGCATGATGCGCCAGCAGCTGTCGGTGCTGCGCGAAAAAAACCCGGACGCGAAGCTGGAACAGGCCTGGGTGCCGTATGCGCGCATCTCGAACAACCTGAAGCGCGCGGTGATCGCCTCCGAAGACGCGAACTTCGCCGAGCACGACGGCGTCGACTGGGACGCGCTGGAAAAAGCCTACGAGCGCAACAACAAGCGGCATAAGGTGGTCGGCGGCGGCTCGACCATCACCCAGCAACTGGCGAAGAACCTGTTCCTGTCCGGCTCGCGCAACTACCTGCGCAAGGGCCAGGAACTGGTCATCGCCTACATGCTGGAAGCGGTGATGAGCAAGCAGCGCATCCTCGAGATCTATTTGAACGTGGTCGAGTTCGGCCGCGGCGTATTCGGCGCCGAAGCCGCCGCCCGCCACTACTACCGCATCCCGGCCGCCAACCTGAGCGCTTCGCAGGCCGCGCGCCTGGCGGTGATGCTGCCCAATCCGCGCTACTACGACGACCATCGCCGGACCAATTACCTGGCCCGCCGCACCGCCATCATCCAGCGCCGCATGAACGCCGCCGATTTGCCTTGAATCAAACCGGGGGCAGAGCCCGATTTTGGGCAAAAGCTTTGCGGGAAAAGTGTAGCGGCAAGCTGGCACGAAAAAGTGCCACGAGATTATTTCCACAAACCGGGCTCTGACCCCGGTTTGTGTTTGGTCAGCTGAGCAAAAATCCTGAGGACGGGGTGGCCGGGCTCAGGGCTTACGGGTACACTTGCGCTGTTTCCGAATCCCGGCCCAGAAAGCGCGCATGATCAACGTATTTGTCCTACAAAATGGCCGACTGAACCAGGTACCCATCGCTTCCCGCGCCGATCTGGAGAACGTGGCGCCCGTATGGGTCGACCTGAACGATCCCAGCGACGAGGAGCGCGCCTGGGTCAAGGCAACGTATGACGTGGTCTTGCCGGGCGAAGACGAGGTGTCGGACATCGAGGCCTCGGCCCGCTATTACGAAGGCGAAAACGGCGACCTGCACCTGCGCACCGACTTCCTGCGCGAAGAAGAGGATGGCCCGTCGCGCATCGTCACCGTCGCCTTCATCCTGGCCAAGAAAGTCCTGTTTTCGGTCCACAACGACGACCTGCCGGTGTTCCGCCTGGTGCGACTGCGCGCGCGCTCGCGTCCCGGTTCGATCGAGGATTACATGGACGTGCTGCTCGACCTGTACGCGACCGACGCCGAGTATTCGGCCGATGCGCTCGAAGGCATCTACGAGAGCCTGGAAGAGGTCAGCCAGCGCGTGCTGCAGAAGGAATTCACCGACCAGGACGCGGCCGCCGCGCTGAATGCGATCGCCCACGAGGAAGACTTGAACGGCCGCATCCGCCGCAACATGATGGACACCCGGCGCGCGGTCAGCTTCCTGATGCGCGGACGTCTCCTGAACGCGGACCAGTTCGAGGAAGCGCGCCAGATCCTGCGCGACATCGAGTCGCTGGACAACCACACGTCCTTCCTGTTCGACAAGGTGAACTTCCTGATGGATGCCACGGTTGGCTTCATCAACATCAACCAGAACAAGATCATCAAGATCTTCTCGGTGGCCTCGGTCGCCTTCCTGCCGCCGACCCTGATCGCCAGTATCTATGGCATGAACTTCGAGTTCCTGCCCGAGCTGCACTGGAAATTCGGCTACGGCTGGTCGCTGAGCCTGATGGTGATCAGCGCGATTGCGCCTTTCCTGTATTTCCGGCATCGGGGCTGGCTCAAGTAAGCTTCAGCCAGATGCGCGTCGTCCCCGCCTTCGCGGGGACGACGTTTTTACGCCATTTAGACTGTCGCGAACTGACATGTTCATTATCTTTCAGTTGATCATTCAAATGATAATCGTTATCATTTGCACTTAGATTCCGCTGCCCACCAGCGCCAGCGGATCACACTTCCAAGATCAACTGATAGGATATCGATGAAAATGCATCCGCGCGCCGTCCGGCACCTGAAGTTCAACCGTCTTGCCGTCCTCGTGGGCGCCGCCATGCCGCTGCTGGCACAGGCCCAGGCCGTGCAGGAGGTGCCGGATGTGGAGCCAGGCGTGCAGCAGGTGCAGGTTCGCGCCCAGAAGCAGGCCAATTCGTACACCGCCGGTTCGAACAGCACCGCCACCCCGCTCGACCTGTCGCTGCGCGAGACGCCGCAATCGGTGTCGGTGGTGACGCTGCAGCGCATCGAAGACCAGCGCATGCAGACCGTGACCGACGTCGTCAACAACACCACCGGCGTCTCGGTCAACCAGTACGAAACCAACCGCGGCCAGTTCACGGCGCGCGGCTTCGAGATCGACAACCTGCAGATCGACGGCCTGCCGACCACCTACGAGCAGCAGTGGAGCGGCGGCGAAGTCGCGTCCAGCCTGGCGATCTACGACCGCGTCGAGGTCGTGCGCGGCGCCACCGGCCTGATGACCGGCGCCGGCAACCCGTCGGCCGCGATCAACCTGGTGCGCAAGCATGCCGACAGCAAGCAGGTGACGGGCTGGGTCGAGGCCGGCGTCGGCAGCTGGAACGAGCGCCGCGTGATGGGCGACGTGTCCACGCCGCTGAACAGCTCGGGCAGCGTGCGCGCCCGCGTGGTGGGCGAGTACACGGACGCCGACAGCTGGGTCGACGACGGCGGTTCCCGCAGCAACACGCTGTACGCCACGGTGGCGGCCGACCTGACCCCGCGCACGTTGCTGCAGGCCGGCTACAGCCGCCAGGAGAGCCGCGCGCAAAGCCCGATGTGGGGCAGCCTGCCGTACTGGTACAGCGACGGCACCCCGACCAACTGGGACGTTTCCAAGACCACCAGCGCCGGCTGGAGCCGCTGGCCGACCACCTACGGCAATGCCTTCGTCGACCTGCAGCATACCTTCGACAACGGCTGGAAGGTCCACGCTGTCTACAACAAGGCCAAGCGCGACGGCGATGCCTACCTGCTCTACCTGTCGGGCCGTCCCGACCGCGTGACGGGCCTGGGCATGAGCGCCTATCCGGCCAACTACATCAACCATACCGACCAGGAAGACATCGGCCTGCACGCCGGCGGCGCCTTCGAACTGGGCGGCCGCAGGCACGAAGCCGCGTTCGGCTACATGCGCATGAAGCAGGACTTCACTGCCGACAACCGTCCGTCCGACATCTTCCCGGTCCCGGGCGACTTCAACAACTGGAACCCGGCCGCCTTCCCGCAGCCGAACTGGGGCGAGCGCCAGTTCTACCAGGACCGTCACACCAAACAGGAAGCCCTGTACGGCGTGGCGCGCTTCGCGCTGGCCGATCCGCTCAAGCTGATCGTCGGCGCCCGCGTCACCGACTACGAGCGTTCCGGCAGCGGCGGCTTCGCGCCGGACTACGCGATCAAGCATGACCACGAAGTGACGCCCTACGCCGGCCTGGTCTACGATATCAATAAAACTTACTCGGCCTACGTCAGCTACACCGACATCTTCCAGCCGCAGAATGCCCTCGACCTGGCGGGCCGCATGCTCGACCCGATCGAAGGCAAGAACTACGAAGCCGGCGTCAAGGGCGAGTTCCTGGACGGCCGCCTGAACGGTTCGCTGGCCGTCTTCCAGGTCAAGCAGAACAACCTGGCCCAGGCGGTCGACAAGATCGACCGCGGCGGCCCGCTGGGCCCGGAAACCTATTATGTCGCCACCGAAGGCGCCAAGAGCGAAGGTTTCGAGTTCGACCTCTCGGGCGAGCTGGCCAGGGGCTGGAGCGCCAGCGCCGGCTACACCCAGTTCCGCATCAAGGATGCTTCGGGCAACAACATCAACACCATTTATCCGCGCCGCCTGCTGCGCCTGTTCACCACCTATCGCCTGCCGGGCGCCTGGGACAAGCTGAGCGTGGGCGGCGGCGTGAACTGGGAAGGCGAGACCTACACGGTCGTGCCCAACGCCCCGCCGGGGACCGACGGCCGCGTCGTGCAAGAGTCCTTCGCGCTGGTCAACCTGATGGCGCGCTACGAGTTCAACAGGCAGCTGTCGGCCCAGCTGAACGTCAACAACCTGCTCGACAAGAAACACTTCGGCTTGTCGGCCGCGTACGAGGGCGTGAACTACCAGGCACCGCGCGGCGCGTCGCTGACGCTGCGCTACCGTTTCTGAGGCTGACCGAGGCTGACAACATGCGCCCCTTCTGGACCCTGATTCACCGTTACCTCGGTCTCCTGACCGCCGGCTTCCTGTTCGTCAGCGGTCTCACGGGCGCCGTCATCTCGTGGGACCACGAGCTGGACGACCTGCTCAACCCGCACCTGATGCAAGCGCAGGCCGCGGGCAAGCCGCAATCCTCGCTGGCGCTGGCGCAGCAGGTCGAGGCGCGCTATCCGCAGGTGCGCGTGTCCTATATCGTGCTGGCGCCGGAGGCGGGCAAGTCGCTGGCGCTGGGCGTATCGCCGCGCTTCGATCCGGCCACGAAGGAACTGGCCACGCCCGGCTTCAACCAGGTCTTCGTCGACCCAGTCAGCGGCGCCGAACTCGGCAAGCGCGAGTGGGGCGCGGTCTGGCCGATCACCAAGGAAACCTTCGTCTCCTTCCTGTACAAGCTGCACTACACGCTGCACCTCCCCGAGATGTGGGGCACCGACCGCTGGGGCTGGTGGCTGATGGGCGGCATCGCCATGATCTGGATGGTCGACAGCTTCGTCGGCTTCTACCTGACGCTGCCGGTGCGGAAAAAGAAGGCGGCGCTGGCCGTGCAGCCGGCAGCGGGCGGCAGCAATGCGGGCAAGACCTGGTGGCAGCGCTGGCAGCCGGCCTGGAAGGTGCGCTGGAAGGGCGGTTCCTCGAAGCTGAACTTCGACCTGCACCGCGCCTTCAGCTTGTGGACCTGGATCCTGCTGTTCATCCTCGCCTTCACCGCGTTCTCGCTGAACCTGTACAACGAAGTGTTCTACCCGGTCATCAGCAAGGTCTCGACAGTGACGCCGACGCCCTTCGACACCCGCCCGATGATGGACAAGCAGCACCTGATCGAGCCGCGCGTCGGCCTGGCCGACGTCATCGCGCGCGCCGGCCTCGAGGGACAGCGCCGCCAATGGGAGGACCCGGTGGGCAGCGTGTACTACTCGCAGGAATTCGGCATCTACATGATCAGCTTCTTCAAGCCGGGCGGCGACCACGGCACGGGCGGCGTCGGCCCGGCGCTGCTGTACTACGACGGCGTCGACGGCAAGCTGCTGGGCCAGCGCCAGCCCTGGAAGGGCACCGCTGCCGACATCTTCGTGCAAGCCCAGTTCCCGCTGCATTCGGGCCGCATCCTCGGGCTGCCGGGGCGCATCCTGATCTCCATGATGGGGCTGGTGGTGGCGATGCTGAGCGTGACCGGGGTGATCATCTGGTGGCGCAAGCGGGCGTCGCGCGCGGTGGCGGCGACGCAGCGCCAGGCCGTGATGCGGGAAGCATGAAATGAATAAGGGCGGCTTAACAAGCCGCCCTTATGTTTAATTATGCTTACGCTGGTGCTGCTTAAGCGATCTTCGCGAACACCCGGCGCGCCGCCTCGACCGTCTCATTGATGACCGCATCGTCATGCGCCGCCGACACGAAACCGGCTTCGAACATCGCCGGCGCGAAGTACACGCCCTCGTCCAGCATGCCGTGGAAGAAGCGGTTGAAGCGCTCCTTGTCGCCGGCCATCATCTGGCCGTAGCTGCCCGGGACGTGGTGCGAGAAGTACATGCCGAACATGCCGCCCACCGCGTCGGCGCAGAAGGCCACGCCGGCTTCCTGCGCTGCGGCGGTGAGGCCCTCGACCAGTTTCACGGCCTGGCCGGACAGGTGCTCGTAGAAGCCCGGCTGCTGCACGATCTTCAGGGTGGTCATGCCGGCGGCCACGGCCACCGGGTTGCCGGACAGGGTGCCGGCCTGGTAGACCGGGCCGACCGGGGCCATCTTTTCCATCAGGTCGGCACGGCCGCCAAAGGCCGCCACCGGCAAGCCGCCGCCGATGACCTTGCCGAGCGCGGTCAGGTCAGGCGTGATGCCGTACAGCGCCTGCGCGCCGCCCAGGCCGACGCGGAAGCCCGACATCACTTCGTCGAAGATCAGGACCGCGCCGTATTCGGTGCACAGCTCGCGCATGCGGCGCAGGAAGTCCGGCGTGGCGCGGATCAGGTTCATGTTGCCGGCCACGGCTTCCACGATCACGCAGGCGATGGTGTCGCCCATGGATGCAAAGGCGTCTTCCAGCTGCGGTACGTTGTTGTAGTCCAGGACCAGCGTGTGCTTCACGAAGTCTTCCGGCACGCCGGCCGAGGTCGGGTTGCCGAAGGTGAGCAGGCCGGAGCCGGCCTTGACCAGCAGCGAATCGGCGTGGCCGTGGTAGCAGCCTTCGAACTTGACGATCTTGTCGCGGCCGGTGGCGCCGCGTGCCAGGCGCAGCGCGCTCATGGTCGCTTCGGTGCCCGACGAGACCAGGCGCACCTGCTCGATCGACGGCACCAGTCGGCAGATTTCCTCGGCGATCTCGATCTCGCCTTCGGTCGGCGCACCGAAGGACAGGCCGTTGGCGGCCGCGTCCTGCACCGCCTTGACGACCTGCGGATGCGCGTGGCCGACGATGGCCGGACCCCAGGAACCGATGTAGTCGATGTAGCGCTTGCCGTCGGCGTCCCAGAAATACGGGCCTTCGGCGCGGGTGATGAAGCGCGGGGTGCCGCCGACCGAGCGGAAGGCGCGCACCGGCGAGTTCACGCCGCCCGGGGTGCTTTGCTGGGCGCGGGCAAACAGGATGTCGTTCTTGGAAGTGTGTTCAGTGGTCATGGTGTTCTTTTTAAATGTTCAGCAAGCGCCGTCAGGGCGTGGAAAATTCAACATTCCGCACCGGCCGTGCGGAAGATTTTATTGGGTATCAGCCGTCCCATGCCGAAGCGGCAGGCATGCGCCAGCGCGCCGGCCGTGTAGTCCTGGGCGGCGCGCACCGCATCGGCGGCGCCCACGCCGCGCGCCATCTGCGCCACCAGCGCGGCCGACAGCGTGCAGCCGGCGCCGACGAAGGGGCCCGGCAGGTGCTGGCCCCAGGGCAGGGTGGCGACCAGGCCGTTGCCGTCGTAGAGATTGTTGACACGGGTGCCGTCGCCGCCGCCCATGCCGGTGACCAGCACGTGGCCGCAGCCCGAGGCGGTCAGCTCGGCCACGTCTTCTTCCAGCGGCGCGACCGTGTAAGGGTCGCGCCAGCAATCGGCGAAGCGCGCCAGCTCCGCCTGCGACAGCATCAGCACCGTCGCCTGCGGCGCCAGCAACTGGTGGATCAGGGTCAGGATGTCGTCGTCGCGCATGCCGCAATCCGGCAGGGCCGAGGTGAAGGGATCGATGATCAGCGGCAGGTTGGCGTAATCGGACACGATCTCGGCGACGACCGCGATCTGTTCCAGGGTGGCCATGGTGCCGACCTTGATGGCCGCGACCGGCATGTCCTCGAGCAGCATGCGCGCCTGGGCCGCGACCAGGCTGGCGTCGACCGGCTGCAGGTCGTCGACGCGCGCGGAATCGGCCACCAGCAAACCGGTGACCACGGACAGGCCATGACAGCCATGGACGGCGAAGGCGGCCACGTCGGACTGTATGCCCAGCGCGCCGACCGGATCGGCAGGACCGAACGTAAGGATGAGTGGAGACGGTTGGTTTTGCACAGCGGGTAGATTAAGATACCTGACTACCCATTTTACTAGATAGAAGGAACCGAAACGTGAGCAATGAAACGCAGGCTTACCAGACCTGGATGTGCCTGATCTGCGGCTGGGTCTATGATGAAGCCGCCGGCAGCCCGGAAGACGGCATCGCACCGGGCACCCGCTGGGCCGATGTCCCGATGAACTGGACGTGCCCGGAATGCGGCGCGCGCAAGGATGACTTCGAGATGACGGCCATTTAAGCGGTTTATTAACAGATATAAACGCTTTATCAACGAATCTGGCCGGCTTGATATCGTTCCGGCCAGATTTGTCTCCTGTCGAGTTGACACTCAGCAACACTTCGCGCACAAGGGGGATTCCCTATGCTATCGTGCGGTTTCGTTCTGAAGTGAAATAAATATGACGACGCAACCGACAGGCCTGACGATCATGGTGATCGACGACAGCAGCACGATCCGTCGTTCCGCCGAGATTTTCCTGACCCAGGCCGGGTACCGGGTGGTGCTGGCCGACGATGGTTTCGACGCGCTGGCCAAGATCAACGACCACCATCCGGCGCTGGTATTTTGCGACATCCTGATGCCGCGCCTGGACGGTTACCAGACCTGCGCCCTGATCAAGAAGAGCGCGAAATTCCATGCGACGCCGGTGGTGATGCTGTCGTCCAAGGACGGCCTGTTCGACCGCGCGCGCGGCGCCATGGTCGGCTCGTCCGCTTATCTCACCAAGCCGTTTACCAAAGACAGCCTCCTCGCTGCCGTGCGCGACCATACGGCAACGGCGGCCTGACCCAACATTGATGCCGGAGCCCGCCGTGGCCATACAAAAGATCCTGATCGTCGACGATTCCCCGACCGAGCGCTACTACCTCACCGACATCCTGGTGCGTAACGGCTTCACCGTGACGACCGCCGACAACGGCGAGGATGCGCTGGCCAAGATCCGCACCGAGCGTCCCGAACTGATCCTGATGGACGTGGTCATGCCCGGCGCCAACGGCTTCCAGGTGACCCGTTCGATCGCGCGCGATCCGGAACTGGCGTCGGTGCCGGTCATCATCTGCAGCAGCAAGAACCAGGAAACCGACCGCATCTGGGGCATGCGCCAGGGCGCGAAGGATTACTTCGTCAAGCCGGTCGATCCGGCCCAGCTGCTGGCCAGGATCGCCACGCTCGGCGCCTGAGCATGGCCGCCAGCGACCTGCAGGGCGGCGGGGCCGATCCCTCGGCCCGGCGCACGCGCCTGCGCCACTACCAGCAACAGCTGCTCGAGCGCATGCAGGCCGCGCGCACCAGCAGCGGCGCGCGCGCGCACCAGCTGGGCCTGGAGATCGGCGGGGTGCGCTACCTGGTCGACCTGCTCGACGCCGGGGAAATCGTCCCGCTGCTGGCGCTGACCACGGTGCCGCTGACCCAGCCCTGGTACCTAGGCCTGGCCAACATCCGCGGCAGCCTGGTCGGCGTGATCGACCTGGGACGCTACTTCGGCACCAACGACACACCCGCAGTCGGCGCACCGGCAGCCGGCGCGGCGCGCATCGTCACGCTGGCCCAAACGCTGGGCGTGCCCTGCGGCCTGCTGGCCGCGCGCGTGTTCGGCCTGCGCCATGCGGCCGACATGCAGCCGGACGGCGAGCGACTGCGCGACGCCGACGGCAATGCCTGGACGCCGCTGGCGCTGGCCGAACTGGTGCGGGAAGAGCGCTTCCTGCAAGTCGGCCTGCAGCCGCATCTTTGAACACGACTGGAGCTGGTATGGGATTCGCATCTAAACTCTCGATGAATTTTCTGCCCAAGGACAAGGGCGACGGCGCGACCGTGCTGGCCTCGCCCGACACCCAGTTCGGCGCCGGCGTGATACAGGGGGCGGCAAGTCATGCTGCCGCCGCCGCGGCCGCGTCACCGGCCAACGACGCCACCGCGACCCATCCCGGTTCCGCCGACGACGCGGCCCTGCGCCTCGGCAACCTGACGCGCCGCAAGCAGCGCGCCGCGGCCAGGGCGGCCGGCGCGGACGAAGACCTGAGCCTGCCCTTCATCGGCCACCTGTCGCTGCCGCGCCAGCTGCGCATCCTGCTGGCGGCCTTCGGCATCGGCATCCTCCTGGTCCTGTTCTCGCTGTGGCGCAATGCCGGCAGCGGCGCGGTCGCGGCCGGCCAGGCCCAGATCGCCAGCGAAGCCCTGATGCACTCGCAGCGCGTGGGCAAGGCCGCGCCGAATGCCATGAAAGGCATCCCGGACGCCTTCACCCAGCTGCAGGACAGCCGCCAGCAGTTCGGCCACGACCTGGCGCTGCTGGCCCAGGGCGGCGACTTTGCCGGCAACGCGATCCCGGCGGCCAGCGGCGACGCCGCCGCCCACCTGGCCACCGTCACCGCCAAGTGGTCGGCCTCGGACGCCGCCGCCGGCACCATCCTCAAGATGAAGCCCGAGCTGACCGTGTTCGACAAGAACCTGAAGCAGCTCGACACCCTCTCGCCGCAGCTTCTGGCGCTGACCGAGGACATCCTGACCCAGCGCACCGCGCGCGGCGGCAGCGCCCGCGAACTGGCCGCCCTGGGCCGCCTGATGATGCTGACCCAGCGCCTGTCGCGCAGCGCCAGCGAATTCTCGACCTCGGGCGGCATCCGTCCCGAGACCGCCTTCCAGATGGGCAAGGACACCGCCACCTTCCGCGCCACCATCGACGGCCTGCTGAACGGCAGCGAAACGCTCGGCCTGGTGGCGATGCGCGACGCCGACCTGCGCACCAAGCTGGACGAGGTGCAGGTGAAGTTCGATGTCTGCCAGCGCGTGGTCGGCTCCTTCCTCGACAACCTGGCCCGCTTCAATGCCGCCAAGGCCGCCGAGCAGACCATTTTCCGCGACAACGAAGCGCTGCGCGCCGACCTGCTGTCGCTGCAGGCCGACTACCGCAGCGCCGGCAACAGCCCCTGGTTCTGGGTGCTGGTGGTGGCCTCGATCTTCACGCTGGCGATGGCCGGCAGCATCTCGCGCGTGATGCTGCAGGATTCGCGCAACCGCACCCGCGGCGCCGATGCGCGCCGTCAGGAAGCCGAGGCGATGCGCCTGCTGGCCCAGGCCAAGGAAGAAGAAGCCAAGGCCACCAACGACCAGAACCAGGCCGCGATCCTGCGCCTGATGAACGAACTGCAGGAAGTGGCGGACGGCGACCTGACCGTGGCCGCCACCGTGTCCGAGGACATCACCGGCGCGATCGCCGACTCGGTCAACTACACGGTCGAGGAATTGCGCGGCCTGGTGGTGCGCGTGATCGACACCGCCGAGAAGGTGACGGCGGCCTCCGACGACGCCCAGAAGGTCTCGAACGAGCTGCTTGTCGCGGCCGGCCAGCAGTCGCGCGAGATCCAGGACGCGTCCAGCACCGTGCTGCGCATGGCGGGCGAGTTCACCGAGGTCTCGGCATCGGCCAAGCAGTCGGCCGAAGTGGCGCGCCAGTCGGTGGCCGCGGCCCGGCAAGGCTCGGCCGCCGTGCAGAACGCGATCAAGGGCATGGGCGAGATCCGCGAGCAGATCCAGGAAACCTCCAAGCGCATCAAGCGCCTGGGCGAATCCTCGCAGGAGATCGGCGAGATCACCGAACTGATTTCGGACATCACCGAGCAGACCAACGTGCTGGCGCTGAACGCGGCGATCCAGGCGGCATCGGCGGGCGAAGCCGGGCGCGGCTTCTCGGTGGTGGCGGAAGAGGTGCAGCGCCTGGCGGAACGCTCGGGCGAGGCGGCCAAGCAGATCGGCGCGCTGGTGCGCACCATCCAGACCGACACCCACGACGCGGTGGCGGCGATGGAGAAGTCGACCCAGGGCGTGGTCGAGGGCGCGCGCCTGTCCGACGCGGCCGGCGCCGCGCTGGCCGACATCTCGCGCGTGTCGAACCGCCTGGCCGAGCTGATCCAGGGCATGTCGATCGCAACCGGCCAGCAGGCGACGTCGGCGAACGGGGTGGCGCATAATATGCAGCACATCCTGGCCGTCAATGAGCACACGCAGGGCGGAACGCAGCAGACCGCGCAGTCGATCCGCCAGCTGGCCGAGCTCGCGCAGGAACTGAAGAATTCGGTGTCGCGCTTCCGCGTCGCCGCCTGAGGAACCTATCACCGGAATCCATGACTCAATCCAAGCACGCCCTCGCGGCGCAGTTCGACACCGGCCCGCTGTCCTGGGTCCTGGGCGAGATCCGCGATGCCCTCGACCGCTCGTCCAAGGCCTTGATCGAGGCCGCCGGGCGCACCCCGGAAGCCCAGCCGACCCTGCTGCTGCACGCGAAGTCGCACCTGCACCAGGCGCACGGGGCGCTGCAGATGGTCGATGTGAGCGGCGTGGAAGGCTTGACCGGCGCGGCCGAGCAGGCGATCGACCGCTTCAAGGACGGCTCGCTGGCCTTGTCCGAGACGCAAGCGGGCGTGGTGGACGAGGCTTACCGGGCACTGGTCGAATACCTGGAAGAGCTGCAGGCCGGCGCGCCGCAGCAGCCGGTGCGCCTGTTCCCCTACTACCGCGCGCTGCAGGAACTGCTCGGCGCCGAGCGCGTGCATCCGGGCGACATGCTGGTCATGGACCTCGCGCCGGCCCTGCTGCCGGGCGGCGAGACGGGTGGTACGCCGGATTACGCGGCCAGCCGCGCCCAGTTCGAAAAGGCGCTGCTGTTTTTCTTGAGAAGCACCGACCCGGACACCCAGCGCGTCCAGGCCGGCGCCATGCGCGATGCGCTGGCCCCGGTCACGCGCTTGCAGGCCGACCCGCGCAACCACGCCTTCTGGCTGGCGCTGCAGACCGTGGCCGACCTGGCGGCGCAAGGCCAGGTGGCAAGCGACGTCTACGTCAAGCAGCTCTTCGGCCAGGTCAACCTGCAGCTGCGCCGCATGGCGCAAGGCCACTCCAGCCTGCCCGAGCCGCTGCTGCGCGACGCGCTGTTCTTCGTGGCCCAGGCGCTTGATCCGACGCCGGATGCGTGCCTGCTGGTCGGTGCCTGGGGCATCGCCGGCCAGGTGCCGCGCGACTACATGGAGCGGCGCTACGGCCGCATCGACCCGGCGGCGCTGAAGGATGCGAAAGAGGCGCTGCTGCAGACCA
>CAJYQM010000308.1 GCA_913777025.1 uncultured Massilia sp.
TGGCCGAGACCAACGGCGTCGACATCCGTTACTACAGCATCATTTACGATGCGATCGACGAGATCAAGACGGCGCTGTCGGGCATGCTGGCACCGGAGAAGCGCGAGCATATCACCGGCCAGGTCGAAATCCGCCAGGTCATCCTGGTGTCGAAGGTCGGCGCGATCGCGGGCTGCCTGGTCACCGATGGCGTGGTCAAGCGTACCTCTTCGGTCCGCCTGTTGCGCAACAACATCGTGGTCTGGACCGGCGAGATCGATTCGCTCAAGCGCTTCAAGGACGACGCGAAGGAAGTCCGCGCCGGTCTCGAGTGCGGCCTGTCGCTGAAGGGCAATAACGAAATCCAGGTCGGCGACGTCCTGGAAGTGTTCGAAGTCCAGGAAGTGGCGCGTACGCTGTAAGTACGGCGCATCGCCGATTGGAATAGAAGTAGTAACATGGGGCCAGTCATCCCGCGCCACGGCGCCGGATGATTGGCCCCAAATTTTTGCAAGAACAAAAAGCAGTCATCAATATGGCAAAACACAGCAAAAGCATTCCGCAACGCGGCCTGCGCGTCGCCGACCAGATCCAGAAGGACCTGTCGGAACTGATCGCCTTCGAACTGAAGGATCCGCGCGTCGGCATGGTCACCATCAGCGAAGTCAAGCTGACCCCGGATTACGCGCACGCCAAGATCTGGTTCACCCTGCTCAAGGACAGCCCGGAAGAGGTCAAGCAGACCCTGGAAGGCCTGAACAAGGCGTCCGGCTACCTGCGCAACCTGCTCGGCAAGCGCCTGCACATTCACACGCTGCCGCAGCTGCACTTCGTGCACGACACCTCGACCAGCCGCGGCCTGGCCATGTCGGCCCTGATCGACCAGGCCAACGCCACCCGCGCGGCCGACGATCCGGAAACGCTGGCGCGCAACACCCCAGAAGAAGACGCGGCCGGTGACGGCGTAGACGCAAAGTGAACGCAAGGCCTCCGAAGAAGCCCCGCGACCTGGTCGACGGGGTGCTGCTCATCGACAAGCCGGTCGGCCTGTCCTCGAACGATGCCTTGACCCGCGCAAAGCGCGTGGTCAATGCCAAGAAGGCCGGCCACACCGGCACGCTGGATCCCTTCGCCACCGGCTTGCTGCCGCTGTGCTTCGGCGAAGCGACCAAGTTCTCGCAAGACCTGCTGGAAGCGGACAAGACCTATGTCGCCGTGGTGCACCTGGGCGTGACCACCACGACCGGCGACACCGAGGGCGAGACCATCGCCGGCAAGCCGGTCGATGGCGTCACGCTCGAGGGCATCGAAGCGGCGCTGGCGCGCTTCCGTGGTCCGATCCTGCAGGTGCCGCCGATGTACTCGGCCCTGAAGCGCGACGGCAAGGCCTATTATGAATACGCGCGCGAAGGCATCGTGCTCGAGCGCGAGGCGCGTCCGGTCACCATCCACAGCCTGGAATTCGTGAGCTACGAAGCGCCGATGCTGACCATCCGCGTCTGCTGCAGCAAAGGCACCTACGTGCGCGTGCTGGGCGAAGACATCGGCGCGCTGCTCGGTTGCGGCGCCCACCTGAACGCGCTGCGCCGGGTGCAGGTCGGCAACCTGACGACCGAGGGCATGGTGACGCTGGAGCAGTTGCAGGCGCACGCCGACCCCTT
Source organism: uncultured Massilia sp. (assembly GCA_913777025.1). Classification (GTDB taxonomy): domain Bacteria; phylum Pseudomonadota; class Gammaproteobacteria; order Burkholderiales; family Burkholderiaceae_D; genus Telluria. The sequence continues at coordinate 1,641 of CAJYQM010000308.1, forward strand.
GTCGCTGCTGGCCCCGGTCGATGCGTTGCTGTCGACCTTCCCGCGCCTGGAGCTGACGGCCGAGCTGACCAAGCGCTTCCTGAACGGCCAGCGCCTGGCCCTCGGCAAGGAACCGGACGTGAAGGTGCCGGAACAGCAGGGCAGGGTACGCGTCTATCATGACGGCAAGCTGCTGGGCACGGCGCTGCTGGGCGAGTATGCGATCCTGGCGCCGGAACGCTTGATCGCCGTGCGGGCCTGAATCTTGTGCGCGACAGGGCGGTGCCGGGCTCTTGAAATACCCGGCATCCGCTCCACATCCCCTGCATCGCTGCGCACCCGCCGTCATGGGCAGGTCATATTTGTGCCCCAAGCTGGGCAAATCTTGAAGTTTCCGGTCGCTGCGGCGCAGCAAGGACCGGCAAGCATGCTATACTAGTGGGTTCCGGAAATCGGCAGATCGTGCTCTTCCGCCCATCACGCAACATTCTATTGTTGAATAACTATGTCAGACACCAAACGCGCGATTCGTAATATCGCAATCATCGCCCACGTTGACCACGGCAAGACCACCCTGGTGGACCAGCTGCTGCGCCAATCCGGCACCTTCCGTGAAAACCAGGCGGTCGACACCCGCGTGATGGACTCGAACGATCTCGAAAAGGAACGCGGCATCACGATCCTGTCGAAGAACTGCGCAGTCGAGTACGAAGGCACCCACATCAACATCGTCGACACCCCGGGCCACGCCGACTTCGGCGGCGAGGTCGAGCGCGTGCTGTCGATGGTCGACTCCGTGCTGCTGCTGGTCGACGCCCAGGAAGGCCCGATGCCGCAAACGCGCTTCGTGACCCGCAAGGCGCTGGCCCTGGGCCTGAAGCCCATCGTCGTCGTCAACAAGATCGACCGTCCGGGCGCGCGCGCCGACTGGGCGATCAACCAGACTTTCGAACTGTTCGACAAGCTGGGCGCGACCGACGAGCAGCTGGACTTCCCGATCGTCTACGCCTCGGGCCTGAACGGCTACGCCGGCCTGGACGAAAGCGTGCGCGGCGGCGACATGAAGCCGCTGTTCGACGCCATCCTGAAATACGTGCCGGTGCGTGACGACAACCCGGACGGTCCGCTGCAGCTGCAGATCACCTCGCTGGACTACTCGTCCTACGTCGGCAAGATCGGTATCGGCCGCGTCAACCGTGGCCGCGTCAAGCCGGGCATGGACGTGCTGGTCGTGAACGGCCAGGACGACAAGAACCCGATCAAGGGCCGCATCAACCAGGTGCTGAACTTCAAGGGCCTGGAGCGCGTGCTGGTCGATGAAGCCGTCGCCGGCGACATCGTCCTGATCAACGGTATCGAAGACATCGGCATCGGCGTGACCGTGACCGCGCTGGATACCCCGGAAGCGCTGCCGATGCTGACCGTCGACGAGCCGACCCTGACCATGAACTTCATGGTCAACAACTCGCCGCTGGCCGGCCGCGAAGGCAAGTTCGTGACCAGCCGCCAGCTGCGCGACCGCCTGGACCGCGAACTGAAGTCGAACGTGGCGCTGCGCGTGCTGCCGACCCCGGACGATACCGTGTTCGAAGTCTCGGGCCGTGGCGAACTGCACCTGACCATCCTGCTGGAAAACATGCGCCGCGAAGGTTTCGAGCTGGCCGTGTCGCGTCCGCGCGTGGTGTTCAAGGACATCGACGGCGTCAAGTGCGAGCCGTACGAAAACCTGACCGTCGACGTCGAGGAAGCCAACCAGGGCGGCGTGATGGAAGAGCTGGGCCGCCGCCGTGGCGAACTGACCAACATGGAATCGGACGGCAAGGGCCGCGTGCGCCTCGAGTACCGCATCCCGGCGCGTGGCCTGATCGGCTTCCAGGGCGACTTCATGACCCTGACCCGCGGCACCGGCCTGATGAGCCACGTGTTCGATGCCTACGCCCCGGTCGACAACGGCAAGGGCGAACTGGCCGGCCGCCGCAACGGCGTGCTGATCTCGCAGGATGACGGCAATGCCGTCGCCTACGCGATCTGGAAGCTGCAGGACCGCGGCCGCATGTTCGTCGAGCACAACACCCCGGTGTACGAAGGCATGATCATCGGTATCCACTCGCGCGACAACGACCTGGTCGTGAACCCGATCAAGGGCAAGCAGCTGACCAACGTGCGCGCCTCGGGCACCGACGAAGCCGTGCGCCTGGTGCCGCCGATCCAGCTGTCGCTGGAATACGCGGTCGAGTTCATCGAGGACGACGAGCTGGTCGAGATCACCCCGAAATCGATCCGACTGCGCAAGCGCTACCTGAAGGAACACGAGCGCAAGAAGGCGAGCCGCGACGCCGCGTAAGCCGCGCTCGACGCACCATGAAAACCCGCTGCCTGCAGCGGGTTTTTTTTTCCTGCGAGAATTAACATCCTTGCAAGCAGGTTTGTGGCAATGCAGATATACTGACCAGTATCCATATGGAGATGTCTTTTCGACAATGCTGCCTCTTCGGCCGGCAAGCTCCGCTTTATCAATACGACGACGGCGATGGCGCCCAGCCATCCTGCTTCAGCTCCGTCTTCCCAACAAGGATACGTATGTCATCTGCCACACATCCCGCTGCCTCGACGGCACCGGCATCCACCAAGGAAAACCGCTTCGTTTTCAAAGTCGCCCTTGCCGCCACCATGGGGGCGCTCGGCTTCGGCTACGACACCGGCGTCATCTCCGGCGCCTTGCCCTTCATGACCGTACCGATGGCCCAGGGCGGCCTCGGCCTGACCCCCGTCACCGAAGGCGTCGTGACCTCCAGCCTCGTGTTCGGCGCCGCCTTCGGCTCGCTGATGGCGGGGACCCTGGCCGACAAGGTCGGCCGGCGCACCACCTTGCTCGGCCTGTCGCTGGTCTTCATGCTCGGCGTGCTGGGCACCGCGCTGGCGCCCTCGGTGGCGGTCATGGTCGCCATGCGCTTCGTGCTGGGCCTGGCGGTCGGCGGCGCGTCCGCGACGGTGCCGGTGTTCATCGCCGAGATGGCCGGCCCGGCGCACCGCGCGCGCCTGGTCAGTCAGAACGAACTCATGATCGTCAGCGGACAATTGATTGCCTATGTGCTGAATGCCTTGCTGGCACACTTCTCGGATGCGCCGCATGTCTGGCGCTACATGCTCGGCATTGCCGCGGTGCCGGCCTTGCTGCTGGGCGTGGGCATGCTGTTCGTGCCGGCTTCGCCGCGCTGGCTGGCCAGCAAGGGCAGGGAACAGGAGGCACGCGCCGTGCTGGAGCAGATCCGCTCGAGCGAACAGCAGGTCGAACGCGAGATGGCCGAAATCGCCAAGTTGAACAAGACGGAACAGGAAGACGCGCACATGCGTGCCGGCTGGTCCGCCGTGCTCGACACGCCGTGGATCCGCAAGCTGCTGTGGATCGGTATCGGGCTGGGCTTCGTGGCCCAGTTCACCGGGGTGAACGCTTTCATGTACTTCACGCCGATCATCCTGGCCTCGACCGGGCTGGGCACGAATGCGGCGCTGACGGCCACCATCGGCAACGGCGTGGTGGCGGTCATCGCCACTTTCATCGGCATCGCGCTGATCGGCAAACTCGGCCGCCGGACGATGCTGATGAGCGGTCTTGCCACGGTCATTGCTGCGCAGGCGGCGCTCGGCGCCGTGCTGCTGTGGATGCCCGACGGGCTGGCGAAGAGCTATGCCGCGCTGGCCTGCATCCTGTGCTTCCTGCTGTTCATGCAGATGCTGATCTCGCCGGTGTACTGGCTCTTGATGTCGGAACTGTTCCCGATGCGCCTGCGCGGCGTGCTGACCGGCAGCGCCGTCGCCTGCCAGTGGATCTTCAATGCGCTGGTCGCGCTGGTGTTCCCGGTCGCGATGGCGCGGTTCGGCAGCGCCACCTTCTTCGTGTTCGCGGCGATCAACGTCGGCTCACTGGTCTTCGTCGCGACCTGCCTGCCGGAGACCAAGGGCAAGTCGCTGGAGAGCCTGGAAAACTTCCTGCAGAAGGAACTGGCGTAAAAAAAGCCGCCCGGGGGCGGCTTTGTCGTGGGAAGTGCAGGGCGCTTCAGCGCAAACCCAGCAGCGCCAGCACGCGCTCGCGGCTGACCCCGACCAGCGCCGAGGTCAGCGCCAGCAGCGAATCGTAGTTCGTGTTCTTGGCCGCGCTGGCGAAATCGTCGGCGGCCAGTTCGACTTCCGGCGGCGGCGTGGTCACTTCCGTCAGCTGGGCGCTGGCGGCCGACAGCGCGTTGCTGGCCGCGTCCTGCGAGCGGCGCACGCGTTCCAGTGCCTGCACCACTTCGCGCAGGCTCTGGCGCAGGGCATCGGCGTTACCGCCGGTCCATTGCTGCGGGGCGAGGTCGGGCGGGACTTCCTCGGTCGCGACGCGGCCGCGGCCGCTGACGGCGACGCTGTCCTTGACCGCAGGCCAGTTCGATTCCGCAGTGGAGAAGACCAGGCCGCCATTGCGGTCCAGGCTGGCGTGCACGCCGAGCGGGGCCAGGGCGCGATCGATCGCGCGCGCCGCTTCCCCGCTCGACTGGTCGGGCGTGATCGTGGCCGACATGGCGGGGCCGCCGGCGCCGGCGACCGAGAAAGCCAGGGTCTGCGGCGCGTTCTGCTGCAGGCTGTCGATGTCGAGGCTGCGGATGCGGAAGCGCTGCTGGGCCGGCTGGCCGTCGAAGTTCAGGTTGGCGTCGACGCCGCCGCCGGCCGTGCTCTTGCGCGCGGCCAGGGTGTGCGTGAGCTGGCGCGTGGCGCTCTCGATGTGCTGGCTGCTGCTGCGCTGCTGCGTGCGGCTGCTGGACAGCTTGGCGCTGAGCTCGCCTTTCAGGCTTTCCAGCTGGCCGGCCACCTGGTCGAGGTAGTCGAGCGCTTGCTGGGCGCGCGCGACCTGGCCCTGCAATTCGCCGCCGACGGCGCCGGTGCCCTGGCTGCTGCGCAGCTGGGTGGGCCTGGCCGCAACGGCGCTGTCCTTGCTGTCAACCTTGGTGTCGACCGGGTCGACGCTGCGGGCCGCTACCGGCCGTGCCGGGGTGGCGACGGCGGTGCCGGTGCCGGTCAGCGCGCCGGCGTTGGAACGGAGTGTGGTGTCGATTGCCATCAGAGCGCCGAGAACAGGGAAAGTGTGCCGATCTTGCTGTAGGCCTTGTAGCTGGCCTGCAGCGCCGTCGAGTAGCCGCTCAGTTCGATCGCGGCGGCGCCGGCATCGAGCTGGCCGATGTCGTTGATCGCCATCTTGTTCGACAGGCTGACGTTCTGGTGGTTGCCATCGATCGTCTTCAGGATGTTTTGCTGGCCGCCGAGCACGGCGATCTTGCCGGCCAGGAGGTCCATGGCGTCGTCGAAGCCGTCCAGGTTGGCCGACAGGGTGTTCTTCAGTGCCGGGGCGTTCGGGTCAATGGTCGGCGCCGACAGGCTGGCGATGGTCTGGTCGAGCTGGTTGAGCAGCTTTTCCATGCCGTTCACGTTCTGGTTCGCGGTCTGCGTGATGCCGTTGCCGACCACGACGGTCTGGTTGTTCGTGTTGCCGGCGAACTTGTAGCGCGAACCGAGGGGCGCGTTCGCATCATAGGCGATCGGGGCGGTCGACGTGCTGGTGCCCGAGAAGACGTAGCGGCCTTCCTGGTCGATGGCGTTGGCGGTGTACATCAGGCTGTCGCGGATCGAGCTCAGCGAGGTGACCATGGCCTTCAGGTCGTCCGGCGCATTGCTGCCGTCCGAGGCCCAGACCAGCAGGTCGCGGCCCGACTGCATGTCGTTGACCATGTTCTGCAGGTAGCCTTCGTTCTTCGACATGCGCTGCTGGACGGCGGCGATGTTGTCGCGGTACTGCTTGATGGAGGCTTCCTCGCGCCTCAGGCGCGACAGGCGCACGCTGTCGACCGGGTCGTCCGACGGCAACTGGATGCGGTTGCCGTTGGCCATCTGCTGGGTGACGTAGGTGATGCGCTCCTGGTTCTTCTGGAGCGACTGGTTCATCATGGACTGGTACTGGCTGGTGGCGATACGCATGACTATTCCTTGTTCCGCTTTTACTAAGCCATCATCGCCAGGGTGGCGTCGAACAGCGCGTTCGCGACGGACATCACTTTCATATTGGCCTGGTACATGTTCTGGTATTCGACCAGGTTCACCGCTTCCTCGTCCTGGTTGACGCCGCTGGTCGCTTGCCAGTCGGCGTTGGCCTGGTCGCGCATCGATTGCGCGGTGTTGAGGGAAGCCTTGTTCTGCTGGCTTTCCACGGCCAGCTTGCCGACCAGCTGGGTGTCGGCGTCGCTGATCAGGACCGTGCCCAGCGTGTTCACGCTGATCGACTGGCTCTTGATGCCCACCAGTTTCTGCAGGTTGCCGGTGTCGCCCGGGGTGCCATCGCCGGAGAAGGCGAGGTCCGCGGTCTGGTAGCCGGCGGTCATCGACAGCAGGTCCGAACCGCCATCGTTATTGAAGACGAACATCGGCTTGCCCTTGCTGCCGTCCATCGCATAGCCCTGGGCCAGCTGGTTGTTGACCTTGTCGGCGATTTGTTTCGCGATGTCGGCCACACCCTGCTGCATCGGCTTCAGGGTGTTTTCCACGTAACTGGCCAGGCCGCCAAGCTGGCCGCCGGCCCTGGTCGGGTCGAACTGGAAGTTGGTGCCGGCGAAGTCGAGGCTGAACACCTGTTCGGCGCTGCCGCTCACGCGCAGCTTGCCGGCGACGTCGCCCAGCACCAGCGACTGGCCGGACTGCAGCGACACGTTGCGGGTGCCGTCCGGCTGGTCGCTGACTTCCAGCGCCATCTGGCCGGCCAGGCTGTCGATGGCCTGGTCGCGCGCGTCGATCAGGCTCGACGCGTTGCTGCCGGTGGCGTTGGCATTGGCGATCTGCGCGTTCAGCGACGCGATGCTGGCGATCGAGGCGTTGGCCGAATCGAGCACCGCGCTGGCCTGCTGGCGCACCGATTGCAGCTGGGCGTTGAACACGCTGTTCAGGCTGTTGAAGCGCTGGGCCAGCAGGTTACCGGTGGTGACCACTTGCTGGCGCAGCGGGGTCGAGGTCGGATCGACGCCGGCCACCGCGTTCAGCGAGGCGAAGAACTGGTCGACGCCGCTCGACAGGTTCGATTCGTCGTCGCCCATGACCTGCTCGAGCTGGGTCAGGTAGGGCTGGGTCTGCGAGCGCGCGCCGAGTTCGGAATTCGTGCGCCACAGCTGCTGGGTCTTGTAGTTGTCCGAAAAACGCAGCAGCGAGGTCACGCGCACGCCGTTGCCGGCCTGGTTCGCGCCCGCGTTCGGGGCGGCCGCGGTGAGCAGCGCCGCCTGGCGGGTATAGCCTTTGGTCTGCAGGTTGGCGATGTTCTGGCTGCTCGCCGACAGGGCAAGCTGGGAAGCGAGCGCGCCGGACAGCGCGTTGTTCATGATGCTCATGGTGCACGTCTTCTTTTAAGCGGAGTCAGTAATGACAGGCGACCATTCAGCCCGGTTTATTAAGTCCGTCAGGCAACAATTGGCGCAAAATCGCATCGGCCACGCCAAACGCGCGCTGGCCGGCCATCTGCCCGGCCAGCATGTTGTCGACCATGTCCGTCATGTCCTGGTTGACCTTGTTCTTCGTCGGGCTGTCTTCCGGGGCGATGGTACGCTGGCTCTCGCGCATCTGGTGCAGCATGTGCGAGATGAAGAAGCTCTCGAACTCGACCGCGGCCTTGGTGGCTTTCGCCACGTAGGCCGGATCGTGTTTTTCGGACACGTCCGCGGCCGGGGCGACCTTGTCCTGGCTTTCAAGCTGCTCCGGGTGCAGGGGCCCCAGCGGGTTGACGTTGTTCATCATCAGATCACCACCAGTTCGCCTTCGATCGCGCCGGCCTGGTCGAGCGCCTGCAGGATCGCCATGATGTCGTCCGGCGACGCGCCCAGGCTGTTGACCACGTCGATGATGGTCTGCAGCTTGGCGCCGGCCGGCCAGTGGAACATCTGGCCCGAGCCCTGGTCGACGGAGACTTTCGATTGCGGGGTCACCGCGGTCTGGCCCCTGGACAGCGGACCGGGCTGGCTGACCGCCGAGCTTTCCGAGATCACGACCTTCAGCGAACCATGGGTGACGGCGGCCGATTTCACGCGCAGGCCGTCCGAGATGAC
>CAJYQM010000309.1 GCA_913777025.1 uncultured Massilia sp.
CCGCCGGCTGTGGGGCAAGGACCTGCCGATGGCCGAAAGCGCCGCCGAGTACCTGGCGTGGAAGGGCTGGTGGGCCGATGGCGGCGCCCACCACGGCCAGCCGGTGCAGGCCGGGGCTGTCGAAGGGCTCGATCTCGACCACGTCGTTGTCGACCTCCTCGCCGCGCAGCGCGCGCGAGATCGCCCATTCCCCGGCCTGCACCGGCTGGCCGTGGTGGGCGCCGCCATCGGCCCACCAGCCCTTCCACGCCAGGTACTCGGCGGCGCTTTCGGCCATCGGCAGGTCCTTGCCCCACAGCCGGCGGTTGGCGGCATTGGTGAGCAACATCTTGCCGTCGCGGTCCACCATGCTGATCCCGACCGGGGCCGCGTCGAGGAAGGCTTTCACGCGCTGCTGCTGTTCCTCGGCGATGCGCGCCGCCTCGATGGCGCGCCGTTCGCTGTCCAGGCGTGCCTGCTCCTTGCGTTTCTGTTCGGTGACGTCGCGGATCTCGATGACCGTGGCGACCGGCTTGCCGCCCCGGAAGATGGGACTGGCCGCGCACATCACGTCGAAGGTCGAGCCATCCTTGCGGAAGAACAGGTCCTCGTGCGCGCGCACGTCGAAGTTTTCCGGCAGCGCGCGGTCGATCGGGCAATCCTCCATCGGGTAAGGGCTGCCGTCGGGGTGGTGGTGGTGCACCAGGTCGTGCAGTGGACGGGTAGCCAGTTCCGCCATCGTGTAGCCGGTCATCGCCAGCCAGGCCCGGTTCGCATAGATGCAGTAGCCGTGCTGGTTCATCATGGCCAGGCCCTGGGTCGAGTTTTCCGCGATGGTCCAGGCCAGTTCCTGGCTGTCCCCCAGCGACGGCGGCGCGCCGGCATCGTCGGGCGCGTACGCGAATGCCGCGGCGGCATGGTCTTCCAGCGTGCGGCGCCATGCGAGGATGCGCGCGGCGGGCACGCCGAAGCGCTCGGCCAGCGCCTCGACGGTTTGCTCGCCGCGCAGGGACGCCAGCGCGACGGCGGCCTTGAAGGAGGACGGATAGGATTGGGTGTCTTCCGGCATCGGCAATCCAGGCAAATTGATTTATGGAAACGCTAGTGTAGCAGTGCCGTCCGGAACCCGGTACAGCCGGGCTGCGCAATAAAGTTTCAAAAAGATAACTCTATTGAAATGATATTTCACTTCCTGAAGCGCACATCTTCCTGTACGACCCGCGCCTCGCCCTTCGGTTTCTTGGGCTTCTTCGGTTTCTTGACGACCTGTCCGCTGGCATTCGTCTGCGGCACGCGGTGCTCGGGCTCGAAACCGGGCTCGTCCTTGCGCTGCAGGGTCTGTCCCGTCAGCACCTCGATCGCCGCCAGCTGCTGCACCTCGTCGGCGCACACCAGCGACACCGCCTCGCCCGAGGCGCCCGCGCGGCCCGTGCGGCCGGTGCGGTGCACGTAGTCCTCGGCGACGATCGGCAGGTCGACGTTGACGACCACCGGCAATTCCTCGATGTCCAGGCCGCGCGCGGCCACGTCGGTGGCCACCAGCACCTTGACTTCGCCGGCCTTGAAGCGGGCCAAAGCGCGCAGGCGGGCCGGCTGCGGCTTGTCGCCATGGATCGAGTCGGCGTCGATGCGTTTCGATGCCAGCAGCTCGACCAGCTGGTCGACACCCTTGCGCGTCTTCACGAAGGCCAGCACCTGGCCCCAGCCGTGGCGCTTGAGGAGGTGCAGGAACAGTTCGGGCTTGCGCTTCTTGTCGACCGGGACGATCCACTGGCGGATCGCGCGCACCGTGGTGTTGCGCGGGGTGGCTTCGATGCTGACCGGATCGTGCAGCAGCTTGCCGGCCAGGGCGCGGATCGGGTCGGAGAAGGTGGCCGAGAACAGCAGGGTCTGGCGCTGTTTCGGCAGCAGGGCCAGCAGCTTGTCGATGTCGCGCGAAAAACCGAGGTCGAGCATGCGGTCGGCTTCGTCCAGAACCAGGGTCTGCACCTGGTTGAAACGTACCGCGTTCTGGCGTTGCAGGTCGAGCAGGCGGCCCGGCGTGGCCACCAGCACGTCGACGCCCTTGCGCAGCCGCATCATCTGCGGATTGATGCTGACGCCGCCGTAGGCCACCATCGTGCGCAGCGGCAGCCCGGCGCCGTAGGCCTTGACGCTCTCGTGGACCTGTTCAGCCAGTTCGCGCGTCGGCACCAGGATCAGGCTGCGCGCGCTGTTGCTCGCGGCCTGGGCGCCTTCCATCGCCAGGCGCTGCAGCAGGGGCAGGGCGAAGCCGGCGGTCTTGCCGGTGCCGGTCTGGGCCGCCGCCATCACGTCGCGTCCGGCCAGCACAGCGGGAATCGCCTGCGACTGGACGGCGGTGGGCGAGACATACTGGAGCGAGGCGAGGGTGCGCGTGATCTGGTCGATCAGGCCGAGCGAAGCGAACGACATGGTGGGCGATGGGCTTGGAAAAGGCGACAGTGTACCGTGTCGCGTCGACTACGCACAGGCAATGGCATGCCAGGCCGCCCCGGGACGGCCTCGGCGGCCTCGGCGGCCTCTATCGTGCGCGGCCCGCTTGACCCGTGTCAGGCGCCGGCGAAAGCCGGGCCGGCCACGCTCAGGTCCACGGTCGGCTTGACCGGATCGCGCCGGTCCTGGCAGGCGCCGAATGCCAGGCAAGCCAGGAGCAGCGCGCTCCAGCGCAGGAAAACTCGTTTCATGATGCCCTCCATGGCGCCAAGCCTAGCGCAAAGCACGCCCGGGTGGCGCGCGCCGGCGGGCCGGGATGACTGTGTAAGCATGTGTTGCAGACAATGAACAGGAAGATTGCCTTTGCTAAACTCACCACACTGTCAAAAGAGGTGCATATGAAATCCATCATCATCGGTGCGGCCCTGTTTGCCGCCGCCAGC
>CAJYQM010000310.1 GCA_913777025.1 uncultured Massilia sp.
CCTGCGCGCCGGCCGCGCACAGGCCCAGGCCGGCCAGCGCCAGCGCATGCAATAAACGGTTCAGCTTCAATCGTCGGCCTTCGGGTCGAGGTCGGGGAACATCACTTCGGTGAAACCGAAGCGGGAAAAATCCTTGATGCGCATCGGGTACAGGATGCCCAGCAGGTGGTCGACTTCGTGCTGCACGACGCGCGCGTGGAAACCGTCGACGTCGCGACTGATATGTTTTCCATATTGATCGAAGCCTTCGTAATGCAAACGCGTATGGCGGGGCACGCTGCCGCGCAGCCCCGGCACCGACAGGCAACCCTCGAAACCCTCTTCCATCTCACCCGACAGCGGTGTCAGCACCGGATTGATCAGCACCGTCTCGGGCACGCTGGGCGCATCCGGATAGCGCTGGTTCTTGCCGAAGCCGAAGATCACCAACTGCAGGTTGACGCCGATCTGGGGCGCGGCCAGGCCGGCCCCGTCGACCGCATGCATGGTCTCGAACATGTCGGCGACCAGTGCATGCAGCTCGGGCGTATCGAAGGCGGTGACGGGTTCGGCCACGCGCAGCAGGCGCGGGTCGCCCATCCTGAGGATTTCGCGGATGGTCATCAGCTAGTCTCTTTGCACAACTGCTTGAGGAACTCGGCATAACCCTCGGCCGTTTCCGGATGCTTCATGCCGATCGCGGCGGTGGCCTTCAGGTAACCGAGCTTGGAACCGCAATCATAACGCTGTCCGGCGTAGCGGTAGGCCAGCACGCGTTCGCGCGCCATCAGCGCGGCGATGCCGTCGGTCAGCTGGATCTCGCCGCCGGCGCCCTTGCCGAGCGTGGCCAGGTGATCGAAGATCGAGCCCGACAGCACGTAGCGGCCGACCACGGCCAGCGTCGACGGCGCGTCCTCGGGCTTCGGTTTCTCGACGATGCCCGACACCAGTTCCAGGTCCGGACGGTAGGGGCTGGCGCTGACGATGCCGTACTGGCGCGTGTGCTCGCGCGGCACGTCCTGCACCGCCAGCACGCTGCACTTCTCGTAGCCGTACAGGTCGGTCATCTGGGCCAGCACCGGCTTGTGGCCGACGGCCGTGTCCATGAAGTCGTCGGCCAGCAGGACCGCGAACGGCTCGTTGCCGACCACCGGGCGCGCGCACAGCACGGCGTGGCCCAGGCCCAGCGCGGCCGGCTGGCGGATGTAGATGCAGTTGACGCTCTTCGGGATCACTTCGCGCACCAGGTCCAGCAGCTGCTGCTTGCCGGCCGCTTCCAGCTCGGACTCGAGCTCGTAGGCCTTGTCGAAGTGGTCTTCGATGGCGCGCTTGTTGCGGCCGGTGATGAAGATCATTTCGGTGATGCCGGCGGCGACCGCTTCCTCCACCGCGTACTGGATCAGCGGTTTGTCGACGATGGGCAGCATTTCCTTCGGTTGCGCCTTGGTGGCGGGAAGGAAACGGCTGCCGAGACCTGCGACGGGGAATACGGCCTTTCTGATTGCGGTCATTCTTGCTCCGATGGTGTGGTGGAAACGTTGGGTTGGCCAAGCAGTGCCAGCAGGCCGGCTTCGTCGAGCACGGTCACGCCCAGGCTTTCGGCCTTGGCCAGTTTGCTGCCGGCTTTTTCGCCGGCAACGAGATACGAGGTCTTCTTCGAGACCGAATCCGAGGTCTTGCCGCCGGCCTGTTCGATCAGGGCCGCGGCGGCGTCGCGCGACATGGTCGGCAGTGTCCCGGTCAGGACAAAGGTCTTGCCCGACATGGGGCCGGCCACTTCCGGCGCGGCGTCTTGCGGCAGCAGCGCGAGCAGCTCGCGCCGCAATCCCGCCAGCGCCAGCAGCTGCTCGCGCTTGGCCGGCTCGGCCATCCATTGTTCGAGCGAAGCCACCAGCGGCGCCGGCAGGCCGAACACGCTGAAGATGTTCAGGTGGGCCAGGTCGTCGAGGCTGCGTCCGTCCAGCAACTGGCGCGCGCGCGGTTCGGTGAGTTTCGGGATGCCGGCGGCGGCCAGCAGCTGGACTTCGTCGAGCTTCTCGCGCAGCTGGGCGCGCGGCGCGTGTTCGCCCTGCGGCGCGACGCCGGCGGCCAGCAGCGCGTCGAGCGCCTGCTGGTTCTTCGGCTCGAGAAAGAAGTCGGCGATGGCTTCGGCCACGGTGCCGCCGATGTCGGGCAGCACGCGCAGCAGCGCGGCCGGCGAACGGCGCACCAGCGCCAGCCTGCCCAGCCAGTCGGCCAGGGTCTTGGCGGTGGACTCGCCGACGTGGCGGATGCCCAGCGCGAACAGCAGGCGTTCCAGCGGAGGGCGCTTGCTGGCGTCGATCGCCGCCAGCAGGTTGTCGGCCCACTTGGTCGCCACCTTGCCCTGCTTGACCGTCTCGGGGGTCGTGCCGTCGCGCTCGTCGGCGAGGCGTTTCATCTTGAGCAGATCGTCCAGGTTCAGGCGGTACAGGTCGGCCACGCTGTGCACCAGGTCCGCTTCGACCAGGCTGTCGATGTAGCGGTCGCCCAGGCCTTCGATGTCCATCATGCGGCGGCCGGCGAAGTGGCGGATCGCTTCCTTGCGCTGCGCGGCGCAGGTCAGGCCGCCGGAGCAGCGCGCCACGGCCTCTCCTTCTTCGCGCACCACGTGCGAGCCGCAGACCGGGCAGGATTCGGGCAGCTTGTAGACCATCGGTTCCGGCACCGGGCGGCGCTCCAGCACCACGGCCAGCACCTCGGGGATGACGTCGCCGGCGCGGCGCACGATGACGGTATCGCCCACGCGCACGTCCTTGCGGCGCACCTCGTCCTCGTTGTGCAGGGTCGCATTGGTGACGGTGACGCCGCCGACCGACACCGGCGTCAAGCGCGCCACCGGCGTGATGGCGCCGGTGCGGCCCACCTGCACGTCGATCGCCTGCACGGTGGTCAGGGCCTCCTCGGCCGGGAACTTGTGCGCCAGCGCGAAACGCGGCGCGCGCGAGACGAAGCCGAGTTCGGCCTGGTCTTCGAGGCGGTTGACCTTGTAGACCACGCCGTCGATCTCGTAGGGCAGCGATTTGCGGCGCTCCCCGATGTCGCGGAAGTAGCCGAGCATGCCTTCGCAGCCGGTCACCACGGCGCGCTCCTTCGAGACCGGCAGGCCGAGGCGCTCGAACCAGTCCAGCACCGCGGCGTGCGATTCCGGCATGTCCGCCCCCTGCAGCACACCGATGCCGTAGGCGAAGAAGCGCAGCTTGCGCTGGGCCGTGATGCGGGCATCGAGCTGGCGCAGGCTGCCGGCGGCGGCGTTGCGCGGATTGGCGAACTCCTTCTGGCCCGCGTCGCGCTGGCGCTGGTTCAAGCGTTCGAAGTCCTGCTTGAACATCAGGACTTCGCCGCGTACTTCCAGCACGTCCGGGATGGCGTCGCCATGCAGGCGCAGCGGGATCACGCGCACCGTGCGGATGTTGGCGGAAACGTCCTCGCCCGTGAAACCGTCGCCGCGGGTGGCGGCCTGCACGAACACGCCGTTCTCGTAGCGCAGGCTCATCGCCAGGCCGTCGAACTTCAGTTCGGCCGCATACTCCACTTGCGCCGCGCCCAGGCCTTCGCGCACGCGGCGGTCGAAGTTGTCGATGTCCTCGTCGGAAAAGCCGTTGTTCAGAGACAGCATCGGCAGCGCGTGCGTGACCTGGCGGAATTCGGGAATCGGCGCGGCGCCGACGCGCGAGGTCGGCGAATCGACGGACGCCGCTTCCGGGTGGGCTTCTTCCAGCGCCTGCAGTTCGCGGAACAGCTTGTCGTACTCGGCATCCGGAATCGTCGGCGCGTCGAGCACGTGGTAGTGATAGATGTGCCGGTTCAGTTCCTTGACCAGCCACGCCATGCGCGACAAGTAGTCTTGTTCTGCCATGCGACCCTCAGCTGAACAGGCGCAGCGCGCGGGTCGAGCCGGCCGGGATGTCGGCGGCGTCCATCTCCTGGTAGAACTCGCGCACCTGGCCGGCGATTTCTTCCAGGGTGCTGTCGAGCAGCGGCTGGTCGAAGTCGTCGACGATGGCGGCGTCCAGGCGCACTTCCAGCGCCTTGGCGCAGGCGACCATCTTGCCGAAACCGTCTTTCGAAGGCGCGACGCAGGGCACGTCCAGCAGCAGGGTCAGGCGCGACGTGGTCTCCGCGCCCAGGGTCACGTTGGTCGACAGCGTGAACAGCGAGCCCGCGGTCTTCCCGCTGCCGCCGTCCGGCATCGCGAAGCGGCCGTCCGGCCGCACGTCGAAGCCCTGGTTTTCCAGCGCGCCGATCAGGGTCGACATCGCCCACGGCGCGCCCTTCGAGGCCAGGTTCACGCCCAGCTGGGCGTCGTGGCCGGCGACGAAGCGGTGCAGGTTCTTCGCTTCGCTCATCACCTCGATCATGTCCGGCACTTCCGGCTCTGCGCCAATCTCGTCGCCCAGCGCGCGCAGGCGCGTGACCAGTTCGGAATATTCGATTTCGTTCAGCGCCGTGGTGCGGGTGGCCAGCTGGACGCCGGCCTGCAGGCGGGTGTACACACCGCCATGCACGATCGGTTCCCAGTCGCCGCTCACGGCCAGGCCGACGAAGTGCACCGGCTTGCTGCCGACGATGCGCAGCTTCGACAGCACCGGCAGGATGCGGTCCCCGCGCAGCGGGCCTTCCGGATTCAGCGGGATCAGGCAGTCGATCAGGGGGTCGACCAGTTCATCGGCCGGCTTCGCCGCGGCTGCCGCGGGCGGGGTGGCCGGGACGGTGCCCGGCAAGGCGGCGCCGGCCAGCGGGGCCAGGGCCTCGCCGGGCAGGTTCGCGCTCGCCGGTGCGCCAGCGGCCGCGGGGGCCGGGGCCGGGGCATCCACGACGGGCTCCGCCGCCGCGCCGGCGGCAGGCAGATCGGAAGAGCACACGTCTGAACT
>CAJYQM010000311.1 GCA_913777025.1 uncultured Massilia sp.
AGCAAGTCGGTACCACCCCTTCCCATCCCGAACAGGACCGTGAAACGACTTTGCGCCGATGATAGTGCTGCAACCAGTGTGAAAGTAGGTTATCGTCAGGCTAATTAATAAGTAGTAGAGCAAGACCCAAAAAACCCCGCCTGGCTGACGCTTGGCGGGGTTTTTGTTTTGATAAATGGTGATTCAACCGCTGATTTATATCCCGCGCCTGCTCAGCGCCGGGCAAGCTGTGGTGGCCAATCAGTCACGTTGTGTGGGGAAACCGGTTACCGGCAGCTTAAAGGGAGCCGTCGGGTGATAACGCGAATTGATATAGTCGAGTGTTTCATTTTCCCACGCAAGTTTATCGATAACCGTTTCCAGCAAGGTCAGTGTTTTCTCATATCCAAGCTCGGCGCGTAATGCCGACATCATGATCACGTTACTGCGTGGTTCACTCACCCGTCTCAAGCGAATTGTCTGCTCATTTGCTAGCATTTCCCAATCCCATCCGAGCGAAATGATGGGACTGTTTTCACTGATCCATTCTGTATAGCCGCCAATTGCAGTCGAGGTGGCTCCATCACTGCCACTCACTGGTTCATCCTCATCGATACCAGAGATAAGATGCTTGAGCGTTACTTCCTGCATCTCTTCGAAGGACAGACGTACGGTACCAGTATCAAGCATGTTAATTTACCTTCATGATTGTTGTGTGTAGTGCCCGGCCGTCATAGTGGACTCCCGTTTGACGATGCACATTGACAGTGTCATCACGATGGCTCAGGCTTGGTTTTCGTCGATTTCGATCCAGCATGCAAAGATCGGATGACCATCGATGATCATCGGCGGCCCTGCACGGTGCGAGCGGAAGCCGGCGCGGCGCAGCAGGCGTTCAATACCTACCGGTGAAACGGTGACGATGCGTTTGGCCCCATGCGCCGCGGCGCAGGCGATTGATTCTTTCAGAAGATTTACCGCCACTTCGGACGAAAACTGAGACAGTGCCGAGGTGGTTTGTTTATTGAAATCGACCGCCGCAAAACGCGACAGTTCCCAGACATCGCTGCTGCAGGGTACCGGCAAACCATTGAACAGTTGCGGAAAGATCTCCCCCAGCAGATAGGGGCGGTCCGTCGGCAGCAGCCGGGCACAACCGTTAACACGACCATCATCGCCTTGCGATACGAGGTACACGGTATCCGGACGGTCGAACTGGTCGAGTTCTTCGCCGTTCTTCGTCTCCAGCTCCCAGCCCAAGGTTTCGATAAAAACGTTGTAACGATACTTGCTCAGATCGGTGAACAGTGCGCTCGACAGCGTAGTGGTCTTACCGGTAGTTACGTTCATATCGCATCTTCCTTGAGGTGGGGTTGTTCACAGCATCGATGTTGTCATTGGACGATTTTTTTCCTTTTTGAAAAACTGTCACTAATGACAGTCGTTTGAAAACTACCCTGGGAGCCCCTCAGACGTAGCGTTGAGTCACGTAAGTAAGGACAATCGTCTGCCAGTCCATGGCATCGACGAAGGATGCGAGCAAGCTGTCGCTTTCTGTACATATGTCACTTGGGCTTGTCTTTTTGTCTTGTTCCATATCAAACCCTGTGTTACCGTAGATCACGATGTTGCTACGGGGCGCACCGATCCGTTCTAACCAAGTCTGGTTGTGTTCGCCTACCATTTTCCAGTCCCAACCGATCGTGATCGCCGGCGTACCTGGTGAGACCCACTCGGTATAGCCAGTGATGTGGGCGTTCGGGACAGAAAGTGCCGCATGAACTGTAGACGTATTGTCTGGGCAATCTTCGTCCAGGCCGGAGATGAGGTGAGTCAGCTGGATTGAGCGTAATTCGTCGAGGGAAAGACGGATCAGGCCATCAGGCGAGAGTATTGGCATAAGCTCTGCAATAGTAATTGTAGGTGATGAAAAGCTGACGACTCGCTGTGGATTGCTGCAGTCGGCTTGGGTTGCAATTCATATTGAGGAATCCGGCATGAGCTTTAATACGGTTGAATGGCAGGAAGCTTGTCTACAATCTTTCCTGTCTGCAAAGACCGAGCAAGACTTTTTCGCTCAGCTAGTAAAAGCTGTCAAGCAGCTTGGCTTTGATCATTGTGCATATGGCATGCGCATGCCATTACCGCTCTCCAACCCCAAAACATTTCTGCTCAACAATTATGCGGGTGACTGGCAAGACCGTTATGTTGCCGAGAACTATTTGATGATCGACCCGACCGTGGCGCATGGGATGAAAACGACCACGCCGCTCGTGTGGACCGACAATGTGTTCGATGAATGCCGTCATTTTTGGGAAGATGCGAATGCGCACGGGTTAAAGGTCGGTTGGGCCCAGTCTTCGTATGATGCAAAAGGGATCGGCGGACTGCTCACATTGGCGCGCGACGACGATCAAATGACTGAGTCGGAACTGCGCCACAAGGGCTCGGCAATGTCATGGCTGGTTCAAGTCGCCCACCAGGGAATGACACGGTTTCTATCGGCAAAGATGCCCAACGAAGAGCCTGTCGTCCTGACACTGCGCGAAATAGAAGTACTACGTTGGACAGCCGACGGAAAAACATCCAGCGAAGTTGGACAAATTATGAATATTTCCGAACGTACAGTCAATTTCCATGTAAATAATGCCATCGAAAAGCTCAATACGACCAATAAGACGGCTGCCGTGATCAAGGCCGCCATGCTGCGCCTGCTGTAACCCCCCACCGCACTTCTACCGGCGGCCAACTCTTGGCCGCCCCGCATTTCTTCCCTCCATTCTCCCGGCAGTTCTACGGCGCCGACCGACTGTAATGTTTGACAGTGGTTGATCCGACGCGCATGGCATTTAATAAAGCCATTGGAAACTCCGTCAAACGCTCATCATGCCGTTACCCGAGCAACAACTATTTGTAATCCAGCGCGCTTTCACGGGGCGTGGCGTTACCGTTTGGACGGGAGGTCATCATGGCTGATCAGGACCCTATCGATTGCTCGCCGCTGGCGCGTGTCATTCACCGTATTCAGCAGGAAGCCGACGACCGTTTCATCCATCGCATGATCAAGGTACTGCCGGATGAGCACGAGAGCCTGCCTTACGTGCTCGCCGGCTATGAGCTGCCGCGCTATAGCGCCGACGTGTATCAGCGCTACCGCATCGAGTGCCCCACTCACATCCGCAACAGCGTTCCCAAACGCCAGGCCGAGTTCTTTGCGGGCCGCGCCTGTGCCCGGACGATGCTCGAATTATACGGGCAGGGCCAGCATACCGTGACCATCGGGCCCCACCGTGAACCGATCTGGCCGCAGGGATTCATCGGCAGCATTACGCATAACGGATCGTATGCCGCCGCCGTGGCTTGTCCGGCCAACAAATTCATCGGTATCGGCATCGACATCGAATCGGTAGTGAGTACCGATGCGCGTCACGCGATGATGGACCTGGTGGTGTCGCCCGAGGAACTGGAATGCATGCGAACCGAAGGCGTGGACTTCGATTTCGACACCTTGCTGACTCTGGTTTTCTCCTCCAAGGAAAGCTTTTTTAAAGCAGCTTTTTCCCAGGCAAAAACGTATTTCGATTTCGACGCATTGAAATTGATTCGCATCGACGCTCAGCGCCGCGTGCTGTATTTCGAAAGCATGTTTGCATTGTCGCGAAAACTGGGCAAAGGCCTGCAATATCAGGCGCATTTCGATTTCCTGGGTAATGCGTCGTTATTCACGGTTGTGGTGATCCGTGATCATCCCGAAAAGACGGATTCTGTCAATTTTGACAGTTCCAGCCTGAATCTGCTTGCAGTGTAATTGATACGTATACCGGTTTATTAATCAATACCGGAAACGGACAGATTCATTTTCATATTCAACGACTATACAGGTCATAACATGTCGGCATTTGGTCAATATTCACTCACTAACCGGGCACGGGTACTGCGCAGCCAAGCCGCCGCAAGCCGGGGTGTACGCAAGGACAAATCCGCGTCTGCCGAGGCCAACCGTCTGCTGCAGATCGAGCAGCGCTTGCGCAGCTTGCCGGAGTTGCGCGACGCGGTCGTCATGGAGTGCAATGAGCGTCCAATCGGACTGCGGCTCGTCGCTTACCTGCTGGCGCGCGATGGCCAGGTGCTGTCGCCGTCGGCGATCCGAGCGCAACTGAGTGCAACGCTGGCACCGGAACTGATTCCGGCAACGTTCATCACGCTCGATGCCTTCCCGCATCGCCACGATGGCGATATCGACCGCGCCGCCTTGCCGTCGCCCGACAGCAAGTTGCTCGGCAAGCGCCGCTATGAAGCGCCGCAAGGTCCGGTCGAGCGTGCGATCGCACGGATCTGGCAGGAGCTGCTGGATCTGCGCGACATCGGCCGCCATGACCACTTTTTCGAGCTGGGCGGCCATTCGACACTCGGCCTGCAGCTCGTGTATCGGCTGCGCCAGACCATGGATCTCGACATCGCCCTGCGCGAATTGTTCCTTGAGCCGACCTTGCGCGGTTTCTCGGCGTCGGTCAGCGCACGCATCCATTCAAAACGCAGTTCGCCGCTCGTGCCGATCCGTGCGGGGGGGGTATCGCTGCCGCTGTTCCTGGTGCATTCCGGTGACGGCGATATCGGCTACGCCCATGGGATTGCCGAGTGGCTCGATCCCGACATTCCGGTCTATGGCCTGGCCGCCAGCGGCCTGGAGCCCGGCGAAGTGCCGCTGGCCAGCGTGGAAGAGATGGCGATGTCGTATGTGCACGCGATTCGCACGGTGCAAGCGCATGGCCCGTATCGCGTCGCCGGCTGGAGCGGCGGCGGCACGATTGCCTACGAGATCGCCAACCAGCTGATCGGCGCCGACGAACCGGTGGAGTTCGTTGGATTGATCGATACGCCGAGCCGTCACCCCTGGCCCTCGAGCCCGGTTGCGGCCGGCCAGACCGCCAAGGGCGTCGAGCCGGTGTTCGCCGACTGGTTGCGCAAGCTCGACTGGATCGACACCGGCCTCGGCGCGCCATTGCGCGCGGAGCTGGCCGGGCTTGCGCAAGCAGAGGACATCGACCCCTTGCTGCTACGCTGCCAGAGCTGCGGCGTGTTGCCGGAGTCGTCGGCACTTACCGAACTCAAGCGCGAACTCGCGGTGCGCCATGCATTGGCTTTGGCCATGAGTCATTACGCGCGACCGGCGCTTCCGGTGCCGCTCGACCTGTTTTCCTGCAGTACCGACACCGGCGACGCCTCGCTCGGCTGGAACAAGCTCTGCGGCGACCATGTGCACCTGTCCTTGCTCGACGGCCCGCGCGAATGCCTGATGGCGCAGCCGGCCATTGCCCAGCTTTCGGCTGCCCTGGGCAAGCGGCTGCAGCGCGCCGCGGACACCGTCAGGCACCCCTCCGAGTTCGACTACGCCGCACGCATCACGATCCACGGTGGCGCACCCGGCATCCGTCCCCTGTTCTGCGTGCCGGGCGCCGGCGCCAGCGTCACCGCGTTCGCGGCCCTGACATCCGAGCTCGACCCGGCGATTCCGGTGCATGGACTGCAGCCTCGCGGCCTGTGCGGCACGCTGGTGCCGCACGTCGACGTCCCGAGCGCGGCGCGGGCCTACTTGGCACAGGTGCAAGCGGCCCAGCCGCGCGGCCCCTATCGCCTGTTGGGCCATTCCTTCGGCGGCTGGGTCGTGTACGAGATGGCGCGCCAGCTGACTGAAGCCGGCGAAACCGTCGACACGCTGATCGTGCTCGATTCCGATGCCCCGGCGACCAGCGGCTACGCGTTCGACCGGGTCACCATGCTGATGAAGCTGATCGGCCTGTTCGAAATGAATTGTGGCCGGCCCATCGGGATCGATGCCAGCGACCTGGCGGCACTCGACCACGAGGCCCAGCTGGTGCTGCTGCTGGCGCGCCTGGTCGAGCTGCGCGTGATGCCGCCGCGTACCACGCTGCAGACGCTGCGCGGGCTGGTGCGTGTCTTCGCGGCCAACCTGAACGCGCCTTACCAGCCCGCGGGCACTTACGACGGCCCGCTGCACCTGGTACTGGTCCCGGACCAGACCCCGGGCAGCATGGACATGGACGAACTGGCCGCGCACTGGCGCGAACATGCGCCGCGCACCCGCCTGTGGCCTGGCCCCGGCAACCACATCACGCTACTTGCCGCGCCGCACGTGCGCGACCTGGCGGCCTACCTTGCGCCCCTGCTGCGGGAGCCGTCATGATCAGTGTCAGCGAAACCGGCGACGTCCGGCAGGAAGCGCTCGGCGCAAGTTTCTTCATCGTCTGGCTGGGCCAGTTCGTTTCCTCGTTCGGCACCATGCTGACCAGCTTCAGCCTGGGCGTCTGGCTGTTCCAGCGCACCGGCTCGGTGCTCGATTTCAGCGCGATGATCCTGTTCAGCACCGTGCCGGCCCTGCTCTTGCTGCCATGGACCGGCCCGCTGGCCGACCGCGCCGACAAACGCCATATCCTGATGGCCTGCGAACTGACCGCCGGGCTCGCGGCGGGCACGATGGCCCTGCTGATCTGGCTGGACGCTTTCCAGGTATGGCACCTGTACGCCGCCCAGGTGGTGCTGTCGGTCGGCATGGCGTTCCAGGGCCCGGCGGCCTATGCCGCCATCACGTCGCTGGTGCCCAAGAGCCAGTTCGGCCGGGCCAGCGGCATGTTCTCCCTGTCGAGCGCCGTGTCGCAACTGGCCGCGCCGCTGCTCGCGGCCAGCCTGTTGTCGCTGCTCGGCCTGGCCGGCATCCTGGCAATCGACCTGGCCAGCTTCTGCATTGCGCTGTTCAGCCTTGCCGCCGTGCGCCTGCCACCCTTGCAGGCACGCAAGCGCGCCCCGGTCATGACCGAACTCGGCGATGCGATCGACTTCTTCGTCGAGCGCCCCAGCCTGGCCATCGTCTACGGTTATCTCAGCCTCGGCGGCTTTCTGTCCGGGACCGTGATCGTACTGGTCACACCGATGGTGCTGGCGAACTACGACGCGGTCACGCTCGGCTGGATCAATAGCGCCGGGGCGCTCGGTGGCGTGCTCGGCGGCCTGGCCATGGTCATCTGGGGCGGGCCGAAGCGCTGGACGCCGCTCCTGCTCGGACTCAACCTGAGCAATGGATTGGCCGTCGCCGTGGCCGGCTTCAGTACCGCGGTGCCCATCCTGTGCGCCTGTTCGTTTGTCGTCGTGTTCAGCAGCAGCCTGCTGGCGGCCTGCGTGCAGAGCGTATGGCGGCGCAAGGTGCCGCGCCAGCGCCAGGGCAGCATCGTCGCACTCCAGCAGGCGGTCGCGCTGGCGCTCATTCCGCTTAGTGCCCTGATCGGGGGCACGCTGTCGCAATACGTGTTCGAGCCGAGCCTGATGAGCGGCGGCATCTGGGCCGACAGCATCGGCAGCTGGTTCGGTACCGGGGCGGGCAGGGGAACGGGACTGTTCTTCTTCGTCATCGGCAGCGTGTCGGCCGGTATCTCGCTGCTGGCGATGACGTCGCGCCGCCTGTACCGGCTCGAAGCGGAGGTTCCCGATGCCTTCTGACCGCCCCGTGCTCCCCATTTCCATGTTCGAGAGTCTGTCATGACACAAGATATCCTGTCCGTCCTGAACGGCGAAGGCAAGTCGCAAACGCTCAGGCGGCTGCATGCCGGCAGTGCGACGCGCTCGCAGATCGTCGGTATCGGCACCGCAACGCCGGAAACATCGTATTCGCAGCAGGAGATGATCGATGCGTTCGGCATCGAAGACGAGCGGATCCGCAACGTGTTTCTCAACAGTGCCATCGAGCGCCGCTTCCTGACCCTGCCGCCCGTCCAGGCCGATGGCCGCCGCTGCCAGGAAACCCAGGCCGACCTGCTGCAAAAACATAGCCGGAATGCAATCGAAGTGGGGGCCGAGGCCATCCGGCGCTGCCTGGAGCGTGCCGACGCCACCCTCGCCGACGTACGCTACCTGTGCTGCGTGACCACGACCGGTTTCCTGACGCCGGGCCTGAGCGCGCTGCTCGTGAAGCACCTTGGCTTGCGCACCGATTGCGGCCGCGCCGATATCGTCGGCATGGGCTGCAACGCGGGCCTGAACGGCCTGACCGTGGCCAGCGGATGGGCCGAGGCGAATCCCGGCAAGCTGGCGATCATGCTGTGCGTCGAAATCTGTTCGGCCGCCTATGTCTTCGACGGCAGCATGAAGACGGCCGTGGTCAACAGCCTGTTCGGCGACGGCGCCAGCGCGGTGGCCATGCAGGCCGGACCGGACCGACGCGCCGGCATGCCGACGGTACTCGGCTTCGCCAGCCAGGTGATTCCGGAAGCGGTCGATGCGATGCGCTTCGACTGGGCCCAGGAACACGGCAAGTTCAGTTTCGTGCTGGCCCAGGAAGTTCCCTACGTGGTGGGTGCCAATGCCGAGCAGATCATCGACCGGCTGCTGCGCGGGGCGGGGCTGCGCCGCAGCGAAATCAGCCATTGGCTGGTGCATTCCGGCGGCAAGAAGGTGATCGACTCCGTCAAGATCAACCTCGGCCTGACCGCCGACGACTTGCGGCACACGAGCAGCGTCCTGCGGGACTACGGAAACATGTCCAGCGGCTCCTTCCTGTTTTCCTATGAGCGCCTGCTGCAGGAGGGGCGCGTCAAGCCGGGCGATTACGGCGTCATGATGACCATGGGGCCGGGCGCGACGATTGAAGCTGCACTGATCAGCTGGTAGGCCGCCGGCCGCCAGTTTCCAGCGATTCTTTGTAAAGGAACTCATCATGTCCCCTGAAAGCACGATCCTGTTGCCGCTCCCCGGCATCACCCTGAAATACGAACTGCAACTCGGCGGCGGCCTGTCCAAGGCGTTGGTCGCCGATGTCAACGGCATCTGCGATTGCGCCGAAGATGCCGGGGCCGGCAGCGTGCTGCAGCTGGCGCTGGCCGATAACGGCGAACGCGGCGAGGCCGTTCCCAACGTGACCCTGGTCAATACCTGGGAGCGCGCCCTGCGCCGCATCGAACGCCTGCCCCTGCCGACCGTGGCGACGCTGGACGGCCGCTGCGGCAGCCTGGGCATGGCATTGTTGCTGACCGCCGACTACCGCATCGCCGCGCCGGACCTGCGCCTGGGCCTGGCGCTCGATGGCGAGACCTCGCTGCCCGGCATGGTACTGCACCGCCTGGCCAACCAGATCGGCCTGTCTCGCGCGCGCCGCATGGCCTTGTTCATGAGCGAACTCGATGCCGCCGCCGCGGCCGAATACGGGCTGGTCGACGAGATCGCGGCCGATACCGGCGCGGCCTCCCGGGCCTTCGTCCAGGGCCTGAAGCCGGCCGAACTGCGCGACCTGGCGATCCGCCGTCGCCTGATCCTGGAAGCGCCGTCGAGCAGCTACGAGGAAGGACTGGGCAATTACCTGGCTGCGTGCGACCGCGTCCTGCGCAGTGCCGCCATCCGCCCGGTGAGCACCGGCACGGCGCTGCAGACCGCCTGACCGCCGCCCATCGATCTTGCCACGTCCAGCCATGTCGACCACCACATACGCGCAGCCTGCCGCTGCCACTTCGTTCTTCGCCGCCACCTGCGTGTCCGGAAACGGTCCGCAGGCCGATGCCCTGGCGCTGCAAGCAGTCCTGGCTGATGGCGAACGCCTGCTCGCGACGCTGGCGCCGCCGGGCCGGCGCAGCGGGCAGGAGCGCACGACTGCCGAACTCGTGCATGCGCAATGCCGCGAATGGCGCCGCCGCTTCATGCAGGATCATGCCGCATGGGTGTATGACTGCCTGACAGCGGGACGTACGCTGCGCCTGCGCATCGGTGCCCTGGCCCTGGCCGCGGCCAGGATGTTTCCGGGCCTGGTGCCGACCGAGGCCCAGCTCGAAAACGAACGTACCCTGTTCCAGGGTGACAAGGAAGGACGCGAGATCGACCAGGGCATATTCTTCGCGGCGCTGCTGGCCGATCGCGGCTGCGGCGCGCACTTGGTCGACAGCATGCTCCAGCCCTCGGTGCGGGCACGCGCCTACGCGGCCGACTTCCGGCGCGACGGGCGCATCGCGCTCGACACCCTGCTGCTGGAGCGGCGCGGCCCGGTGGCCCACCTGACGGTATGCAACCGCGAACACCTGAACGCCGAGGACAACACGCTGATCGACGACATGGAAACCGCCGTCGACCTGGTGCTGCTCGACGATGCCAGCCGCGTCGGCGTGCTGCGCGGGGGCGCGGTCGCGCATCCCAAATACGCGGGCCGCCGCGTATTCAGCGCCGGCATCAATCTGAAGCATCTGCATCGCGGCCAGATCTCCTTCGTCGATTTCCTGCTGCGGCGTGAGCTGGGCTACATCCACAAGATATGGCGCGGCCTGCTCGAGCATGACACGGATGGGCGCCCGGTACGCCGCGACAAGCCATGGATCGCCGCCGTCGACAGCTTCGCCATCGGCGGCGGCGCCCAACTGCTGCTGGTATTCGACCACGTGATCGCCGCATCCGACAGCTTCTTCAGCCTGCCCGCCGCCCAGGAAGGCATCGTGCCCGGCGTGGCCAACCTGCGTCTGACGCGCGCGCTTGGCACGCGCCTGGCGCGCCAGGTCATCCTGGGCGGGCGCGCCATCCGCGCCGCCGATCCCGAGGCAGCGCTGGTATTCGACCGGATCGTAGCGCCGGAGGCGATGGACGCCGAGATCGAGCGCGCCGCCGGCGAGTACGACAATGCGGCGGTCACCGCAAACCGCCGCATGCTCAACATGGCGGAAGAAAGCAGCGACATGTTTCGCAGCTACATGGCCGAATTCGCGGCCGAACAGGCGCTGCGCCTGTACAGCCCCGACGTCATCGGCAAGCTGCAGCACCGCTGAGCGCGCACTCACCACAGGAACGATCATGCATATCCACTCCACGACTTCGGAAACACCCGTTCAACTGGAACGTAGCGAACTGCATCCCGCCCTCGGCGACTCGCTGATGGAGGCGATGAGCTTCCTGAACGAGGTAATGGACCGCCATCCGCGCGCCATCTCGTTCGCCCCCGGCGCACCGTTCGCCGGCTTTTTCGAGCAGTTCGACGTGCCGGCCTGCCTGGCGCGCTACAGCAGATACCTGGCCGAGGACAAGGGGATGAGCCAGGACCAGATCCGCAAACGGCTGTACCAGTACGGTCCCAGCAAGGGCATCATCAACGACCTGCTCGCGCAGTCGCTGCGTATCGACGAAGGTATCCAGGTGCCGCCGGAGGCGGTGGTGGTGACGGCCGGTTGCCAGGAAGCGCTGCTGCTGGCGATCCGGGCGCTGTGCAGCTCGCCGCGCGACCGGCTGGCCGTGATCAACCCGTGCTTCGTCGGCATCGCCGGTGCCGCCCGCGTGCTGGACATCGATGTCGTGGCGATCGAAGAGAGCGCCAGCGGCATCGACTGGTTCGGCCTGGTGAACGCCTGCCGCAGTGCGCGCGCACAGGGCAAGCGCATCCGCGCGCTGTACGTGGCGCCGGACTTTTCCAACCCCTCCGGCAACCTGCTCGACCTGGCCAGCCGCCGCCGCCTGCTGGCGCTGGCCGAAGCGGAGGATTTCCTGCTGCTCGAGGATAACGCCTATGCCTTCACGGCCGGCGCCGCCGCCGCGCTGCCGTCCCTCAAGGCGCTCGATCGCAACGGCCGGGTGATCTATCTCGGCACCTGCGCCAAGACCTGCCTGCCGGGCGTGCGCATCGGTTACGCGGTCGCCGACCAGCTGGTCACCGGGGGGCGACAGGGCGTGCGCCTGCTGGCCGACGAGCTGGCCGCCCTCAAGAGCATGGTGACGGTGAATACCGCGCCGATCTGCCAGGCGATCGTCGGCGGCATGCTGCTCGAGCATGGCGGCTCGCTGGCCGCGCTGAGCGCCGGCAAGGCGGCGCTGTACCGGAACAACCTGGCCCTGCTGCTGGAGGCCCTGGACAATCATGTCGGTCCGCTGAACGGCACCGGCATGGTCAGCTGGAATACGCCGCAGGGCGGCTTTTTCGTCCGGATGCGCCTGCCCGTCGAGGCGGACGCCGCGCTGCTCGAATACTGCGCGGCGGAATACGGCGTGTTGTGGACGCCGATGAGCAGTTTCCACCTGAACGGCGGCGGCCGCAACGAGCTGAGGCTGTCGTGCAGCTACCTCACGCCCGATGCGATCGACGAAGGCATACGCCGCTTCGCGTACTTCCTGCGCGATCCGCGTGTCCGGGACGGGCAACGACAGCCGGTAGCCGCCGAGAAGGCGGAGGCATGATGCGTACCGACGGCAGCGAGGCGCCGCGCGTGCTGTTCGAGCAGCGCGGCCACGTCGCCTATATCACGCTGAACCGGCCGCAGGTACTCAATGCGCTCGATTTGCGGACGCATGAGGAGCTGGCAGCCGTCTGGGACCGTTTCGAACAGGATCCGGCGATCTGGATCGGTGTCCTGAGCGGCGCCGGCGAGCGCGCGTTCAGTGTCGGCCAGGACCTCAAGGAACTTGTGGCACGCACCGACGGCGGCGAGAGCGCGTCGAGTTTTGGCAGCAAAGGCCGGCCCGGCTGGCCGCGTCTCACCGAACGTTTCGGCCTCACCAAACCGATCGTCGCCCGCGTCAACGGGCTGGCGCTGGGCGGCGGGTTCGAATTGGCGCTCGCCTGCGACATCGTGGTGGCCGCCGCCGATGCCGAATTCGCGCTGCCCGAAGCGCGGCTCGGCCTGATTGCGGGCGCGGGCGGCGTGTTCCGTCTGAGCCGCCAACTGCCGCTGCGCACCGCGCTGGGCTACCTGCTGACGGGCCGCCGTATCGGTGCCGCGCGGGCGTTCGAACTTGGGCTGATCAACGAGGTGGCCCGCCCCGGCGACCTGGATGCCTGCGTGCAGTCGTGGGTCGACGACCTGCTCGCCTGCGCGCCGCTGTCGCTGCGTGCCATCAAGGAGGCGGCGCTCGCTTCCGGCACGCTGCCGCTGGACCAGGCATTCGAAACCCGGTTCGAATCCGAGCGCCGGCGCCGCGACAGCATCGATTGCCGCGAAGGGCCACGCGCCTTCGTCGAAAAACGCAAGCCGGTGTGGCAGGGGCGATGAAGGATTCACTGTCATGACCGGATCAGATCAATACCAATGGAAGACCAACATCATGAAAAAACCAAGTCTCAAGCAAGCGGGATGGGGCGCTGCCCTCACGCTGGCGCTGTGCGGCACGGCACTGTGGGCGACGGGCGCGGACAGCAGCACGCCCGCCGCGGTGCCGGCGCCGAAGCCGCAACCGGCAGAGAAGAGCGCGCTGGCGGTGAACGCGGTCCAGCCCCGCGTCATCGAATGGCCGATCAGCGTCACGGCCAATGGCAATATCGCCGCCTGGCAGGAAGCCGCGGTTGGCAGTGAACTCGGCGGCTTGCGCCTGTCCGAGGTCGCGGTCAATGTCGGCGACGTCGTGCGCAAGGGACAGGTGCTGGCGCGCTTCGCCTCGGCCAGCGTCACGGCCGACGTGATGCAGCAGCAGGCGTCCCTGGAAGAGGCCGAGGCGGCACTGTCGGAAGCACAGGCCAATGCCGAGCGCGCGCGCGTGCTGATCAACAGCGGCGCGCTGAGCGGCCAGATGAACAAGCAGTACATGACGGCGGCGCAGAGCGCCAAGGCGCGCCTGAGCCTGGCGAGCGCGCGCCTGAAGAGCGAACAGATCCGGCTGCAGCAAACGGTCGTGGTCGCGCCCGACGACGGGGTGATCTCGGCCCGCAGCGCGGCCGTCGGCGCGGTCGTCGGCCAGGGACAGGAACTGTTCAAGCTGATCCGCCAGAATCGCCTCGAATGGCGTGTCGAACTGAGTTCGGCCGACCTGTTGCGGGTCAAGCCCGGCCAGCACGCGCACCTGGTCGCCGCCAACGGCGCCACGGTCGAGGGCAAGGTCCGCATCGTCGGCCCGAGCGTGGACACCGCCACCCGCAACGCACTGGTGTACGTCGATTTGCCGGTCGGCAGCCGGGTCCAGTCCGGGATGTTCGCCACGGGATCGCTTGAACTGGGGCGCAGTACGGCGCTGGCCGTACCGCAAAGCGCGGTGGTCAGTGCCGATGGCTACAACTACGTTTACCGGATCGGCAACGGCGGCAAGGTGAGCCAGGTCCGGGTCGAACTGGGGCGGCGCCTGGAGCAGGACGTCGAACTCGTCTCGGGCGGCGATCCCTCGATGCGCCTGGTCGCGCGCGGCGTCGGCTTCCTCAACGATGGCGATACCGTCACGGTGCTGGCGCCGGGCGCGGCGCCCGGGGCGGCGCAGATCGCTTCGCGCTGACAGGAGACATCATGAACTTTTCCAGCATGTCGATCAGGCACCCGGTGCCCGTCATCGTCCTGTTCATCCTGTTGAGCCTGGGCGGCCTGATCGGTTACCACGGGATGAAGATCCAGGATTCTCCCGATGTCGAGTTCCCCGTGATCTTCGTCCACACCAGCCTTCCGGGCGCGTCGCCGCCCCAGCTCGAGAGTACGGTGGCGCGCCGCGTCGAGAACGCGCTGGCCGGCATCGAGGGTGTGCGCCACCTGGCCAGCACCATCAGCGACGGCACCGTCGCCACCAAGATCGAGTTCGAACTCAGCCGCGATTCCACCGAGGCCATCAACGAGGTGCGCGATGCCATGGGCCGGGTGCGCGGCGACCTGCCGGCGGAAGTACGTGATCCCGTCATTACCAAGCTGAACGTAACCGGCGCCCCGATCCTCGGCTATACGGTCAGCTCGGCCCAGCTCGACGTGGCCCAGCTGTCGTGGTTCGTGGACGACAAGGTGGCGCGCTCGCTGATGTCGGTGCGCGGCGTCGGCCGTGTCGCACGGGTAGGCGGCGTCGACCGCGAGATCCTGGTCGAGCTCGACCCGGCGCGGCTGACGGCACTCAACGTGTCCGCGGCCGACATCTCGCAGCAGCTGCAGCGCGTGCAGCAGGAAGCGTCCGGCGGCCGCGCCGACATCGGCGGCGAGCAGCAGTCGGTGCGGACCATCGCGACCGCCCGCAGCGTGCAGGACATCGCGGCGATGGAGATGGCGCTCCCCGACGGGCGCCGCATCCGGCTCGACCGGATCGCCCGCGTCAGCGACGCCACTGCCGAACCGCGCGCGGCCACGCTGCTCGACGGGACGCCGGTGGTCGGTTTCGAGATTTCGCGCAGCAAGGGCGCCAGCGACATCGAGGTGGCGGAAGCGGTGCGCGCGACGCTGGCCAAGCTCGGCGCCGGCGAGCGCCAGGTGGTACTCAAGGAAATCTTCAACACCAGCGACACGGTGCGCAGCGATTTCGACGGCTCGATGTCCCTGCTGTACGAAGGCGCGCTGCTGGCCGTGCTGGTGGTCTGGGTGTTCCTGCGCGCGTGGCGCGCGACGCTGGTGGCGGCGGTCGCCTTGCCGCTGTCGGTGCTGCCGACCTTCCTCGTGATCCATATGCTCGGCTTCACCTTGAACATGGTGACGCTGCTGGCGCTGGCGCTGGTCATCGGCGTGCTGGTCGACGATGCGATCGTCGAGATCGAGAACATCATGCGCCACCTGCGCCAGGGCAGGACACCGCTGCAGGCCGCGCGCGAAGCCGCCGACGAGATCGGCCTGGCGGTGGTGGCGACCACCCTGACGCTGGTCGCGGTATTCCTGCCGACGGCGTTCATGACCGGCTTCGTGGGCGAATACTTCCGCCAGTTCGGCTGGACGGCGGCGATCGCAGTCGGCGCTTCGCTGCTGGTGGCGCGGCTGCTCACGCCGATGATGGCGACCTACCTGCTGCGCCCCATGATCCAGCGCGACAAGGAGGGACGCCTGATGCGGGCCTACCTGGCCGCCGCCGGCTGGTGCCTGCGCCACCGCCGCGCCACGATGCTGAGCGCGACCGTCCTGTTCATCCTGTCGCTGTCCGTAGTGGCGTTCCTGCCCACCGGTTTCATTCCGGCGCCTGACCGCGGCCAGACGCAGGTGACGCTGGAGCTGGTACCTGGCAGCACGCTGGCCGAAACCCGTGCCAGCGCCGAGCTGGCGCGCCGGCTGGTCCGGCAGGATGCCGACATCACCCAGGTCTACGCCAGCATCGGCGGCGACGAAGTGCGCCGCGCCATCCTGACCCTGAAGCTCAAGCCCCTGAAGGAACGCGCGCGCACCGTGGAGGCGATCGACCGCGGCCTGCGCGAGCGCCTGGCGGTACTGCCGGCGGTGCGCGTGACCGTGGGTTACGGTGACGACGGCGAAGAGCTGACCATCCCGTTGGCCGGCGAGGACCCCGAGGTGCTCAAGTCGGCAGCGCTGCGCCTGCAGCGCGAGATCCGCGGCATTCCCGGACTGGGCGCGATCTATTCGAACATCAGCGTGGTGCGCCCCGAACTGATCGTCACCCCCGATTTCGCGCGCGCCGCCGACCTGGGCGTCACGGCGGCCGCCATCGGTGACACCCTGCGCGTGGCGACGGCGGGCGATTACGAGCAGGTGCTGCCGAAGCTGAACCTGTCCGACCGCCAGATACCGATCCGGGTGCGCCTGCCGGACCAGGCGCGTTCCAACCTGGGCTTGCTGGAACGGCTGCCGGTGCCGGGCAAGAACGGCAACGTGGCGCTCGGCACCGTGGCCAGCCTGCGCATCGACAGCGGGCCGGTGCGCATCGACCGCTACGACCGCCAGCGGCGCGTCACCATTCACGTCGAATTGAACGGACGCGACGAGGAAGCGGTACGAGCCGCGCTGCGCAAGCTGCCGGCCCTGACCCAGCTGCCCCAGGGTGTGGTCCGGGCCACGTCCGGCGGCGACGAGATGAAGCAGGAGCTGTTCTCCAGCTTCATCGTGGCGATGCTCACCGGGATACTGTGCGTCTACCTGGTGCTGGTACTGCTGTTCAAGAGCTTCATGCAGCCGCTGACGATCATGGCGGCGCTGCCGCTGTCGATCGGGGGCGCTTTCGCGGCACTGCTGGTGACGAACCATGCCTTGTCCTTGCCCTCCCTGCTTGGCATGCTGATGCTCATGGGGGTGACGGTCAAGAATTCCATCCTGCTGGTCGAATACGCTCTGCGCGCCCGGCGCGAACACGGCGTGAGCCGCCGCGACGCCTTGATCGATGCCTGCCGCAAGCGCGCCCAGCCGATCGTGATGACGACCGTGGCGATGGGGGCGGGCATGCTGCCGATCGCCCTCGGCATCGGTGCCGACGCGGCGTTCCGCGCACCGATGGCGATTGCCGTGATCGGCGGCCTGCTGACTTCTACCTTGCTCAGCCTGCTGGTGATCCCGGTGGTCTTCACCTACCTGGACGACTTGGCCGCCTGGCGCATCCGCTGGTTCAGGCGCCGTGGCGCGGCTTCCGCCGTGGCGCAACCCTTACTGCACGAGGTGACCTGATGCACTTGATCGAACCCGTCATTCCGACGCTGCGCGTGGTCGCGCCGGCGCCGGCCGCGGAACTGCTGCGCCTGGAACAGGTCACCTTCCGTTACCCGAACGGCCATGCGGCGGTGGACGGCGTCAACCTGTCGCTCGGTCCCGGCATCCTGGGCCTGCTCGGACCGAACGGCGCAGGCAAGTCGAGCATGATGCGCATGCTCGCCACCCTGAGCCGTCCGACTTCCGGCCGCATCGTCTGGAAGGACAGCGACGTCGCCCGCGATCCCGACGTGCTGCGTGCCGCGCTGGGCTACCTGCCGCAGGACTTCGGCGTCTACCCGGCGCTCAGCGCGCGCGAGTTTTTGCGCTACATGGCCGCGGTCAAGGGTCTGCCGCGCGGGCTGGCGCACCGCCGCGCCGATGAGTGCCTGGAACAGGTGGGCCTGGCGGCCGAGGCCGGCCGCCGGCTCGGCGACCTGTCCGGCGGCATGCGCCAGCGCGTCGGCATCGCCCAAGCCTTGCTGAACGATCCCCAGCTGCTGATCGCCGACGAGCCGACCGTGGGCCTGGACCCGGGCGAGCGCCTGCGCTTCCGCCATCTGCTGACCGAACTGGCCGGACGGCGCCTGGTCATCCTGTGTACCCACATCGTCTCGGACGTCGAGGCCAGCGCCACCACGCTGGCGATCATGCGCAAGGGGAAGCTGGTGTTCGCCGGTACTCCGGACGCCCTGCTCGAATGCGCACGCGGTAAGGTCTGGGACTGGACGGTGTCGGCCGACCGCTTCGACCAGGTGTGCAGCAGTTACCGGGTCAGCAACAGCCAGCGCCGCGCGGACGGGGTGCGCGTCCGGCTGATGTCGCCGGTGGCCCCGGCCCGGGACGCGGAGCCGGTATCGCCTTCGCTGGAAGATGCCTATGTCAACGTACTGGCCGAAGCGGAAGAGGCCTGACATGGAAAGCATGCGCCGTTTCGGCGCGATCGTCGGCGCCGACCTGCTGGAACGGGTCCGCTCGTGGCGCTTCTGGGCCGTACAGGCGATGCTGTGCATCGCCAGCTGGTGGAGTTTTCCCGCGCGACAGGACGATTACCTGGTGCTGGCGGTGAATGGCCATCTGCGCGCGCAATATTCCAGCGCATGGATCGGCATGGTGGTGGCCATGCTGGCGGTCTGGCTGTCGCTG
Organism: uncultured Massilia sp.; assembly: GCA_913777025.1. Lineage (GTDB taxonomy): Bacteria > Pseudomonadota > Gammaproteobacteria > Burkholderiales > Burkholderiaceae_D > Telluria. The sequence goes on from CAJYQM010000311.1 coordinate 18,441, forward strand.
GCCGGCTTCTATCTGGTGCGCGGCACGCTCGTGCGCGACTTCGACAGCCGGGTATGGCAACTGCTGGCCGCCACGCCGATGACGCGTAGCGGCTACCTGCTGGCCAAGTGGTGCGGCAACCTGGCGGTACTGATGCTGGTCGTTCTCTCGGCGCTGGCTGTCGGGATGGCCGCGCAATGGGTGCGGGCCGAGGACCGCGGACTGGACCTGGTCGAACTGCTTAAGCCGGCCTTGCTGCTGGCCTTGCCGTCGATGGGCTTGACAGCCTTGATGGCCCTGGTGTTCGACCTGGTGCCGTGGCTGCGCCGTACTGCAGGCAATGTCCTGTTCTTCGTGCTGTGGGTCGGCTCGCTGGCGGCCACCGTGCCGCTGATGCAGGATGCCGCGGCGGGCGCCAGGACCATGGGCATCGGCGATCCGCGCGGCATGGTCGTGTTCCAGCAGGCGCTGACGGCACAGGCCGGGCCGCAGCTGCGCGAACCCCTGCAGCCCGGATTCTGCATGGTCTGCGCCGGTGTACGCCAGCGTCCAGGCACCTTCGCCTGGCCGCACTGGGAGGTCGAGGCAGCGGTGCTGGCGCAGCGCCTGCTGTGGCTGGCCCTGGTGCTGTGCGGCGTCCTGCTGTGTGCGCCATGGCTCGACCGTGCCGCCGCCGCCCGTCCCGGCATACGGCGTACGGCACCCAGCGGCAGCGGATACGAATTGCGCTGGCTCGGCGCCCTGCTGGAACCGCTGCAGTCGAGCCGCCTGGGCACGCTCGTAGCGGCCGAGCTGCAACTGGTCCTGCGCCAGCGCCCCGGCTGGTGGTGGCTGGCGGTGCTGGCGGTCGCCGGCGCCGGAGCACTGGCGCCGATGCCCGCGGCCGCATTTGCGGTCATCGGCGGCTGGGCCTTGCTGCTGGACCGTTACAGCCAGGCCCCGCTGCACGAACGCAGCACGCGCACCGGTCCACTGGTGTTCAGCGCCGTCGGTGGCGGCCGGCAAGTGCTGTACGCGCGCTGGGTGGTCCTGCTCGTGTTCGGACTGCTGATCAACCTGCCGGCCTTGCTGCGCTTCGGCCTGAGCCAGCCGCCGGTAGCGGCGGCGATCCTGCTGGTCGCGGCTTCGCTCCCGGCCTGGTCGCTGGCGCTGGGGGTACTCACCGGAAATGCGCGCACGTTCGAATTGCTGGCCTGCCTGTTCGGCTACCTGGCGTTCAACCGCATCGCGGTCCTGCATGTCGGGGTCGATCCCTGGTGGACCTGCGTCATGCACGCGGCCTTGCTGCCGCTGGCGCTGGGGCTGGCTTCGTTCGGCTGGCCGCGCCTGGCACGGCGCTGAACTGCCCGCTGCCTCGCAGGGCCGGCGTCGCCTCGGGCACGCCGGCCCTGCGCATTTATCGCTGTAAAGTTTGACAGTTTCTCTGCTCCATCTCCCGCGATTTAATGCCTTACCGAGGCGCGTTGCCTGCGCCATTTCCCTCAGGCCGCACCAGTCCGGCCGCCTTTTCAAAAAATGGATGCAAGCCATGTTCGAAACGCCGACTTCCGATTCCGACCGCGTCACGCCGGCAGCCGCCGGTGACGCCGTCTTTTCTCTTTCCTCGTCCCAGCAGGTGGTGTGGTTCGACCAGATGCTGCAGCCCGACTCGCCGCTGTACAACATCGGCCTGGCATGGCGCATCGACGGCCCCTTCGATCCTGACCTGTTCCGGCGCGCGCTGGCCCAGGTGGTCGCCGCCAACGATGCGCTGCGCCTGGTGCTGCGCCGGGAAGGCGGCGGCGTGAGGCAGGCGGTCCTGCCGGACCTCGAGGTCGAGGTGCCGCTGCTCGACTTCAGTGCGCAAACCGATCCGCACGCGCACGCGCAGGCCTGGATGCACGAGCACTTTGCACGCCCGATCAACCTGGAGCGGGCGCCGCTGTGGGACGCGCACCTGATCCGGGTGAGCCCGTCCTGCTGTTACTGGGTGAAGCGCTACCACCACCTGGTGAGCGACGGCTTCGCCGCGGCCCTGGTCGCGCACGCGGTGGCCGATGCCTATACGCGCCTGCAGGCGGATCCGCAAGCCGATGTGGCGCCGGGGCCTTCGTATCGCGAATTCGTGGAAGACGATGCGGCCTACCTGGCCTCGGCGCGCTACCAGCGCGACCACCGGTTCTGGTCCGAACGCTTCGCCAGCCTGCCGCGGGCGCTGCTGCCGCGCGATACCGGCAGCGCCCATGGACGCGCCGGTGCCAGCGCCAAGGTGCGCTGGGCGGTGCCGCGCGCGCGCGTCGAGCGCCTCGAAGCCTTTGCGGCAGGCGCCGGCCTCGGCATCACACACCTGGTGCTGGCCGCGCTCGGCGCCTGGTTCGGCCTCACCCGCGGCGCCGACGAAGTCGTCGTCGGCATGCACGTGCATAACCGCATCGGCGTACGCCAGCGCCAGACCGTCGGCATGTTCTCGGCGCTCAGCCCGGTCGGCGTGAAGATCGCCCCGCAGGTGTCCTTCCGCACGCTGATGGAGGACGTCGGCGCCGAACTGCGCAGCTGCCTGCGGCACCAGCGCATGCCGATCGCGCACATCAACCAGGCGGTAAGGCTGGCCCAGGACGGGCGCCGTCAGCTATTCGACCTGACGCTGTCGTCGATGCGCTTCGAAGGCGACGCCCGCTTCGGGGAGGCGCGCACCCAGGTCGTCAACGTCGAGAACGGCGTGGAGGCGCCGGCGCTGGCGGTGGCGGTGCGCGACCACCACCGCGGCGGCGAGCTGATGATCGACTTCAACGTCAACACGCTGTGCCTGGGTGCCGACGAGGCCGAGGTGATCCGCGACGGCATCGAACAGCTGCTCGACGATGCGCTTGCGCGGCCCGATGCGCCCCTGTCCGAACTCGCCCTGATGAGCGCGTCCTTGCGCCGGCGCGTGCTCGAGGATTTCAACGACAGCGCGCGCGACTATCCGCAGGACTTGCTTGTGCACCAGCTGTTCGAGCGCCAGGCTGCCGCCCGGCCGGATGCGGTCGCGATCGAATACGGCAGCCGCAGCCTGAGCTATGCCGAACTGAACCGGCGCGCCAACCAGGTGGCCCACCATCTGCTGGGGCTCGGGGTGCGACCCGACGACCGCGTCGCCATCTGCGTCGGCCGCGACCCGGACATGCTGGTCGGCCTGCTCGGCATCCTCAAGGCCGGCGGTGCCTACGTACCGCTGGACCCGGAGTATCCGTCCGAGCGCCTGGCCTACATGCTGGACGACAGCGCACCGGTGGCGCTGCTGACCCAGGCCCCCCTGGCCGGGCTGCTGCCCGCGGCCGGCCTGCCGGTGCTGCTGCTGGACGCGGCCGATGCGCCGTTCGCGCAGTCGCCGCAGCACGATCCGGACCGCGCGGGGCTCGGCCTGACGGCAGGTCATCTGGCGTACGTCATCTATACCTCCGGCTCGACCGGACTGCCCAAGGGCGTCATGATCGAGCACGCGAACACGCTCAATTTCGTGCACTGGTCCCTGGAGCACTTCACGCCGGACCAGATGGAGACCACGCTGCTGTCGACGTCGATCAACTTCGATCTGTCCGTGTACGAAATCTTCGCGCCGCTGGCTCTGGGCACCCGTATCCGGATCGAGCGCGATATCCTCGCCGACGGCCGCAGCCTGGACGGCGTCACCCTGCTCAACACGGTCCCCTCGGGCATGCGCGCGCTGGTCCAGGCCGGCAGGGTGCCGGCGTCCGCGCACACGGTCAACCTGTGCGGCGAACCGCTCAAGCGCACGCTGGGCGAAAGCATCCTCGCACTGCCACAGGTGACGCAGCTGGCCAACCTGTACGGGCCGACCGAAACCACCACGTACTCGACTTGGGTCCGCATGAACAAGGACACCGGCTTTGTCGACCATATCGGCAAGCCGCTGTCGAACACCCGGATCTACATCCTCGACGCCAACCTGCAGCCGGTGCCGCCCGGCATGGCCGGCGAAATGTACATCGGCGGCGCCGGCGTGGCGCGCGGTTACCTGAACCGTCCGCAGCTCAGCGGCGAACGCTTCGTCGCCGACCCGTTCGCCGCCCCTGGGGCGCGCATGTACCGGACCGGCGACTTGGCGCGCTGGCGCGCCGATGGCAACCTGGTCTATCTGGGCCGTAACGATTTCCAGGTCAAGATTCGCGGTCACCGCATCGAACTGGGTGAAATCGAGGCGCGCCTGAGCACCTGCGCGGGCGTGCGCGACGCCGCGGTCGTGGCCGGCGAAGACGCGGCAGGGGAGCAGCGGCTGGTCGCCTACCTGGTCGCCGGCGGCGACGTCGGGCCGGCGACGCTGCGCGCGCACCTGGCGGCGACCCTGCCGGCCTACATGATGCCAAGCGTGTTCGTTCGGCTCGACGCCTTCCCGCTCACGCCGAACGGCAAGCTCGATCGCAAGGCCCTGCCGCAGCCGGACCCGGACGCCTGCGCCGGCCGCGACCACGAGGCGCCGGTCGGCGACGCCGAAACCTCGCTGGCGGCGCTGTGGAGCGATCTGCTCGGCATCGCACAGGTCGGGCGCGCCGACCATTTCTTCGAGCTGGGCGGCCATTCGCTGCTGGCGGTACAGATGCTCTCGCGCCTGCGTAGCGAGCAGGGCGTGGAGATCGCCCTGCGCGAACTGTTCGAGGCGCCGGTCCTGGCCGCGTTCGCGCAGCGCCTGCAGGCTGCGGCGCGGCATGCCGGCCGCACGATCGGAAAGGCCGCGCGCGGCGCCGCGCTGCAGCTGTCGTTCGCCCAGCAGCGCCTGTGGTTCCTGGACCGCTTCGACCCGAGCGTCACCGCGGCCTATCACCTGGGCGCCGGGCTGCGCCTGCGCGGCACGCTCGACCAGGACAGCCTGCGCGCCGCACTCGACCACATCGTCGCCCGCCATGAAAGCCTGCGCACCACGTTCGTCGAGGTCGACGGCCTGCCGCTGCAGCGCATCGCCGAACCAGGTGCCGGCTTCGCGCTGGTGCAGGAGGACCTGTCCGGACACGATCCGGCGCAACAGGACACCATGCTGCAGCGTATCCATGCCGAGGAAACGCAACGGCCGTTCGACATGGCGCACGGCCCGCTGATCCGTGGACGCCTGTTGCGCCTGGCGCACGACGAGCATGTCCTCTTGATCACGCATCACCACATTATTTCCGACGCCTGGTCGGCGCGCCTGCTGGTGCGCGAACTGGCTGCCCTGTACGACGCCTTCAGCCAGGGCCGTCCGGATCCGCTGGCGCCGCTGGCGCTGCAGTACGCCGACTACGGCGAGTGGCAGCGCGGCTGGCTGCAGGGCGGCGTCCTGCGGTCCCAGCAGGACTACTGGAAAGAGCGGCTGGGCGATGCCCCGGCCCTGCTGCAGCTGCCGACCGACCGGCCGCGTCCGGCACGGCAAAGCTACGCCGGATCGAGCGTCCCGGTGACGCTCGACGCCGGCCTGACGGCGCGCCTGCGCGTACTGGGCCAGCGCCACGGCGCGACGCTGTTCATGACCCTGCTGGCCGGCTGGGCCACCCTGCTGGCACGCCTGGCCAACCAGAAGGAAGTCGTGATCGGCGCCCCGGTCGCCAACCGGCAGCGCGGCGAACTGGAGCAGGTGATCGGGATCTTCGTCAATACCCTGGCGCTGCGCGTCGACCTGGCCGGCGAACCCGACGTCGCCACCCTGCTGGCACGGGTCAAGGCCGGGGTGCTGGGCGCCCAGGAACACCAGGACCTGCCGTTCGAACAAGTGGTGGAACTGCTGCAGCCGGCGCGCAGCATGAGCTACGCGCCAGTGTTCCAGGTATCGCTGAACCTGGATGCGGAACCGGTGACCGGCGCGCTCGCCCTGCAGGGGCTGGAGGTGGAGACGATCGCCCCGCCGTTCAGCACCACCCACTTCGACCTGCGCCTGTCGCTGACCGATTGCGGAGAAAGCATCTGCGGGGCACTCGAATATGCGTCCGACCTGTTCGATGCCGCCACGGTGCACAGGTTCGCGGACTGCCTGCGCACGCTGCTGGCGGCGATGGCGGACAACGATGGCGAACGTGTCGAGCGCCTGGCCCTGCTCGACGACGCCCAGCGTCGCCAGCTGCTGGTGGATTTCAACGCCAGCGCGGCACCCGGCGGGCCGGTGCGCCTGCTCCACCAGCGGTTCGAGCACTGGGCGCGGATCGGCGGCGACGCCGTCGCGCTCGAAACCGATACCGCGACCGTCACGTATGCCGACCTGAATCGGCGTGCCAACCAGCTGGCGCATCGCCTGCGCGCCGCCGGCATCGGGCCGGACGACCGGGTGGCGATCTGCCTGGAACGCGGCCCGGACATGATCGTCGCGCTGCTCGGCGTGCTGAAGGCCGGCGCCGCCTATGTGCCGCTCGATCCCGACCATCCGGAAGCCCGGCTGGCCTACGTGCTGGGGGACTGCGCGCCGGTCGCGCTGCTGACCCAGGACACCTTGCTCGACCGTCTGCCGGCGCTCAGCCTGCTGCGCATCATCGTCATGGACGCGCCGGCCGAAACGGCCTTGCTGGCACGGCAGCCGCAGCACGATCCGGATCCGGACGCCTGCGGCCTGGAAGCGCGGCACCTGGCATACGTGATCTATACGTCGGGTTCGACCGGCAACCCGAAGGGGGTGATGAACCACCATGACGGAGCCTGCAACCTGGTCGAGGCCCAGCGCGCGCTGTTCGACCTGACGCCGGCGTGCCGGGTCCTGCAGTTCGCCTCGTTCAGCTTCGATGCCAGCGTCTGGGAAACGATCATGGCCCTGTGCCAGGGCGGCACGCTGTGCCTGTCCAGCCGCGAAGGCTTGCATCCGGGCGCGCCGCTGCGGGATACCGTATTGCGTCACCGCGTGACCCACCTGACCCTGCCGTCGTCCGCGCTGGGGTTGTGGGAGGATACTGAGGCGCTGCCGCCGCTGACGCTGGTGGTGGCGGGCGATGCCTGCCCGCCGGCGCTGGCGCGTCGGTGGGCCGGGCGGCACCGCTTTTTCAATGCCTACGGGCCGACCGAGACCACGGTCTGTGCCACCGCTTACCGCTGCCCGCCGGACCAGGCGGGCCCGCTGCCGATCGGCCGTCCGATCGCCAACATGCAGGTCTATATCGTCGACGCCGACATGCAGCCGGTGCCGGTGGGCGTGACCGGAGAGATCTGCGTCGGCGGCGCCGGGGTCGCGCGCGGCTACCTGAACCGCGCGGCGCTCACCAGTGAGCGCTTCGTACCCGATCCGTTCGGCGTGGCGCCGGACGCGCGCCTGTACCGTACCGGCGACCAGGGACGCTGGCTGGCCGACGGCAACATCGAATTCCTGGGACGCAACGACTTCCAGCTGAAGCTGCGCGGCTTCCGCATCGAGGCCGGCGAGATCGAAGCGGCACTGACGGCCTGCACTGGCGTGCGCGAAGCCACGGTGGTGGCGCGCGAGGATACGCCGGGCGACAAGCGCCTGGTCGCCTATCTGATCGCCGATGAGGGCGTCACGCTCGAGGCCGGTACCTTGCGCGCCAGGCTGTCCGAGACGCTGGCCGAGTACATGCTGCCGTCCGCTTTCGTCACCCTGGATGACTGGCCGCTCAACCGTAACGGCAAGATCGACCGTCAGGCGTTGCCGGCCCCCGACCTGGCGGCGCGCGTATTGCGCACGTATGAAGCGCCCCAGGAAGGTATCGAGCAGACGCTGGCAGGGATGTGGCAGGCACTGCTCGGGATCGGCCAGGTTGGCCGCCAGGACCATTTCTTCGAACTCGGCGGCCATTCGCTGCTGGCGGTGCAACTGATGTCGCGCATCCGCCGCGAACTCGGCGTCGACCTCGGGCTGCGCGAACTGTTTGCCGAGCCGACGCTGGCCGGCTTCGCCCGCCAGGTGGGCGGCGCCCGCCAGGCTGCGCTGGGTGAGATCGGCATTGCCGACCGCAGCCGGCCCTTGCCGCTGTCGTTCGCGCAGCAGCGCCTGTGGTTCATCGATCAGCTCGACCACGCCGCCGGCGCCGCCTACCATATCCCGGTCGCGCTGCGCCTGCGCGGCACGCTGGACACCGGTGCGCTGCGTATCGCCCTCGACCGCATCGTCGCGCGCCATGAAAGCCTGCGCACCCGTTTCGTCCGCATCGACGGCGAGCCGGTACAGTCTGTCCTGGCGCCTGACTGCGGGTTCTGCCTGACCGAACACGACCTGTCCAGGCTGGTCCAGGACGCGCGCGCTGCCGCCGTGGCGTTGCTGGCCGAGGAGGAGGCTGCCGCGCCCTTCGACCTCGGGGCCGGCCCGCTGATCCGAGGCCGCCTGCTGCGCCTCGACGGCGACGAGCACGTGCTGCTGGTGACCCAGCACCACATCATTTCGGACGGCTGGTCCGCCGCTATCCTGGTGCGCGAGCTTGGCGAATCGTACGCGGCCGCCGGCGCCGGGATGCCCGATCCGCTCGCGCCGCTGGCGCTGCAGTATGCCGACTATGCCGCGTGGCAGCGTGCGACACTGCAGGGCGAGGCGCTGGAAACCCGCATCGGTTTCTGGACCGATTACCTGGCGGGGGCGCCGGCGCTGCTGGAATTGCCCACCGACCGCCCGCGTCCGGCGGCGCAGAGCCATGCCGGCGGCAGCGTGCCGCTGGTGCTGGACGAGCAGCTGACCGCCGGTCTGCGCGCGCTCGGACAGCGTCACGGCACCACCTTGTTCATGACCGTGCTGGCCGGCTGGGCCGCGCTGCTGGGGCGCCTGTCCGGACAGCACGACATCGTGGTCGGCAGTCCCGTGGCAAACCGCCAGCGCGCCGAAATCGAAGGCCTGATCGGCTTCTTTGTCAACATGCTGCCGCTGCGGGTGCGGCTGGACGACGCGCTCAGCGTCGCACATCTCCTGGCCCAGGTGAAGGCCAGCGCCCTGGACGCCTTCCAGAACCAGGACCTGCCGTTCGAGCAGATCGTGGAGAAGCTGCAGCCGGAGCGCAGCATGGGCTACAGCCCGGTATTCCAGGTGTTGATCAACATGGACGCGAGCGCGCCGGCAGGGCACTTGCGGCTGCCGGGTCTGGAGCTGGAACTGCTGCCCGCGGCGCAGCGCACCAGCCATTACGACCTCGGGCTGGTCCTGAACGACGATGGCGCCACCCTGCGCGGCGAGATAGAGTTCGCGAGCGACCTGTTCGATGCCGCCACCGTGGCGCGCTATGCCGGGCACCTGCGTTGCCTGCTCGAGTCCATGGTGGCGGACGATACCCGTGCCGTGGGCCGGTTGCCGCTGCTCGACACGGCGCAGCGCGAGACCCTGCTGTACGGCTTGAACGATACGGCGCGTCCTTATCCGAAATACGGACTGATCCAGCGTGTGTTCGAGGACCAGGTAGCGGCGCATCCGCATGCCATCGCGGTCGAGGACGGCGCACGGCAAGTCAGCTATGCGGAACTGAACCGGCGCGCCAACCGGATCGCGCACCGGCTGCTGGCGCTGGGCACCCGGCCGGACGACCGCGTGGTCTTGTGCGCGGGCCGCAGCATCGAGCTGGTGGCCGGCATGCTGGGCATCCTCAAGGCCGGCGCCGCCTACGTGCCGCTCGACCCCGAATACCCGGCCGAACGGCTGGCCTTCATGCTGGCCGACAGCGCGCCGCGCGCAGTCCTGGCCCAGGCCGCCCATGCCGGCGTGCTGCCTGCTAGCGACCTGCCGTGCATCGTGCTCGACGACGAGGCGGCGCTGGTGTCGGCCAGCGATGCCGATCCCGATCCGGCCGCGCTCGGCCTGGCGTCGGGACACCTGGCGTACGTGATCTATACCTCGGGTTCGACCGGCCAGCCGAAGGGCGTGATGGTCGAGCATCGGAACGTCCTGCAGCTGGTGGTCAACGAACCGTGCGTGCCGATCACGCCGTCCTCCTGCGTGGCGTATTGCGCCAGTCCGGCGTTCGACGCTTCGACCTGGGAAATCTGGGGCGCGCTGCTGAACGGCGCGCGGCTGCTGGTGATCGGCGCCCACGACCTGCTCACGCCGTCCACCTTCGGACGCGTGCTGGCGCAGGGCGGCGCGACAATCCTGCAGATGACCGTGGGCCTGTTCGAACAGTATGCCGACGCCATGCATACGGTGTTCCCGAACCTCGACTACCTGTTGTTCGGGGGCGACCAGGCGCGTGCGCGGACCGTGGCGCGCGTGCTCGAGCATTGCCCGCCGCGCCATCTGGTGCATACCTACGGCCCGACCGAAACGGTGGCGTTCACGACCACCTGCGAAATCGACGCGGCGCTGGCGGGTTCGGGGACGCTGCCGCTCGGCAGGCCGATCGCGAACACGCGCCTGTATGTCCTGGACGGTCACCTGGAACCGGTGCCGGCCGGCGTCACGGGAGAGATCTATATCGGCGGCGCCGGCGTGGCGCGCGGTTACCTGAACCGCGTGGCGCTGACGGCCGAGCGATTCGTGCCCGATCCCTTCGGCGACGCACCGGACGGCCGGCTGTACCGTACCGGCGACTTCGGCCGCTGGCGCGCCGACGGCCTTCTCGAATTCCACGGGCGCAAGGATGCGCAGGTGAAGATCCGCGGTTTCCGCATCGAGCTGGGCGAGATCGAGGCCTGCCTGGCCGCCTGCCCGGGCGTGCGGGAGGCGGTGGTGCTGGCGCGTCCCGACCAGGCGGGCGGTAAACGGCTGGTCGGGTATCTGCTGGCGCGTGAGGGCGCCAGCCCCGATCCGGCCACCCTGCATGAGACGCTGGCACGCAGCCTGGCCGAATACATGCTGCCGTCCGCCTATGTCGTGCTGCCGGCGTTCCCATTGACCGTGAACGGCAAGCTCGATCGCAAGGCGTTGCCGGACCCCGACCGTTCCGCCCTGGTGGCGAGCGAGTACGTCGCCCCCGTCGGCGAGCTGGAGTGCGCGCTGGCGGCGATCTGGCAGGCCCTGCTGGGGCTAGCCCAGGTGGGGCGCAACGACCATTTCTTCGCATTGGGCGGCCATTCGCTGCTCGCGGTCCAGCTGTTGTCGCGCGTGCGCCGCACGCTCGGCATCGAGGCCGAGCTGCGCACGCTGTTCACGCAGCCGACCCTCGCCGCGTTTGCACGTGCCCTGGAGGATGCGGCGCGCGCCGACGCGCTCACGATTCCGGCGGCCGACCGCAGCGCCCCGCTGCCACTGTCGTTTGCGCAGCAGCGCCTGTGGTTCCTCGACCGCCTGGATGCCGCGGCCGGTGCCGCCTACCACATGCCGGCGGCACTGCGCCTGCAGGGGACGCTGGACAGGGGCGCGCTGCAAGCAACCCTGGCCCGCATCGTCGATCGCCATGAAGCCCTGCGCACGAACTTCATCGAGGTCGACGGGGTGGCGCGACAGATCGTCGCACCGCCCGGGCTCGACTTCGAACTGCCGGAGACCGATCTGTCGGCGCTGGCCGGCCAGGAACAGCGCGCCGCGCTCCAGCGCCTGTCGACCGCGCAGATGACCCGGCCTTTCGACCTGGCGGCCGACCGCCTGATCCGCGGCCAGTTGCTGCGGTTGGGCGAACGTGAGCACGTGCTGCTGCTGACCCAGCATCACATCGTTTCCGACGGCTGGTCCACCGGCGTGCTGTTGCGCGAGCTGGGCACGCTGTACGCCGCCTGGAGCCGCGGCGAGCCGGACCCGCTGCCGCCGCTGCCGATCCAGTACGCCGACTATGCGGCATGGCAGCGGCGGCACCTGCAGGGCGACGTGCTGGAGGTCCAGCGCCAGTTCTGGCGCGAGCGGCTGGAAGGCGCACCCGCGCTGCTGGAACTGCCGCTCGACCGTCCGCGTCCGGCACGCCAGAGCTATGCCGGCGCCAAGGTCGAGGTGGCGTTCGATGCCGCGCTCCACGCCGCACTGGGCGAATTGTCCGAACGTCATGGTGTCACGCTGTTCATGACGCTGCTGGCGGCATGGGCCGCTTTGCTGGCGCGGCTGTCCGGCCAGCAGGACATCGTGGTCGGGGTGCCGCTGGCGAACCGACGCTGCGGTGAAGTGGAAAACCTGATCGGCTTCTTCGTCAATACCCTGGCGCTGCGGGTCCGGCTGGATGAGGACATGAGCGTGGCCGATCTGCTGGCGCAGGTCGGCAGCGGCACGCTGGCGGCGTTCGAGCACCAGGACCTGCCGTTCGAGCAGGTGGTCGAGATGCTGCAGCCGCAGCGCAACATGAGCCATAGCCCGGTGTTCCAGGTGATGCTCAACGTCGACAACGGCATCGGCGGTGCGGCGCCGGCGCTGCCGGGGCTGGCGGTCGAGCCGATGGCGCAGGATCACCTGACCACCCACTTCGACCTGAGCCTGTCGGTCGCCACGGGTGCCGGGCTGCGCGCGACCTTCGAGTATGCGAGCGACCTGTTCGACGAATCCAGCGTGGTGCGCCTGGCCGGCCAGTTCGAGTGCCTGCTGAAGTCGATGGTCGTGGATCCGGCCCGCAAGGCGAGCCGCCTCGACATCCTCGACGGCGCCGAGAGGCACCGGCTGCTGGGCGGCGAACAATCCGGCTTCGCCACCGACGTCCTGGTGCACCAGGCCTTCGAAGCGCAGGCCGCGGCGCGGCCGGACGCCTGCGCCCTGGTGTTCGAGGATACCCGGATCAGCTACGGCGAATTGAACCGCCAGGCCAACCGGATCGCCCACGCCCTGCTGGCGCTGGGCGTCAAGCCCGACGACCGGGTGGCCCTGATGTGCGCGCGCGGTCCCGCCATGATCGCCGGCCTGATCGGCATCCTCAAGGCCGGTGCCGGCTACGTGCCGCTCGACCCGGCCTATCCGGCCGAGCGCCTGGCCTACATCGCCGCCGACAGCGCCCCGGTGGCCCTGGTGGCCGACGACGCGCTGCGCGCGGCCCTGCCGCTGGAACTGCCGCTGGTGGTGCCGGGCGACGAGGCGCTGGCGCGGCTGCCCGACACCAACCCGGATGCGGCGGCGCTGGGCCTGCGCGCGGATCACCTGGCCTACGTGATCTATACCTCGGGATCGACCGGCATGCCCAAGGGCGTGATGGTCGAGCATGGCAACGTGGCGCGCCTGTTCGGCGCCACCCGCGCCTGGTTCGAGTTCGGCGCCGACGACGTCTGGACGCTGTTCCATTCGTTCGCCTTCGACTTCTCGGTCTGGGAGATCTGGGGCGCGCTGTGCCATGGCGGCAGGCTGGTGGTGGTGCCGGCGCTGTGCGCGCGCGCGCCGCAGGAGTTCTACCAGCTGCTGTGCCGTGAAGGCGTGACGGTGCTGAACCAGACGCCGAGCGCGTTCCGCCAGCTGATCGCGGCCCAGGACGACACGCCGCACCGCCTGCGCGCCATCGTGTTCGGCGGCGAGGCGCTCGAGCTGCATACGCTCGCGCCCTGGATCGCCCGCAACGACCCGCGCACCACGCGCCTGGTCAACATGTACGGCATCACCGAAACCACGGTGCACGTGACCTACCGCGTGATCGAACGCGCCGACGTCGAAGCCGGGCTGGGCAGTGTGATCGGCACGCCGATCCCGGACCTGCGCGTGTACATCCTGGACGCGCAGCGCCAGCCGGTCCCGGTGGGTGTGACAGGCGAACTGTATGTTGGCGGGGCCGGCGTCGCGCGCGGCTACCTGAACCGTCCGGAGCTGTCGGCGCAGCGCTTCCTGGCCGATCCGTTCATGGGCGACGGCGCGCGCCTGTACCGCACGGGCGACCTGGGACGCTGGCTGCCCGGGGGCGGCATCGAATACCTGGGACGCAACGATGCGCAGGTGAAGATCCGGGGCTTCCGGATCGAGCCGGGCGAGATCGAGGCGCGCCTGGCGGCGTGCGCCGGGGTGGCCGAAGCGGTGGTGCTGGCGCGTGCCGATGCGCGCGGCGACAAGCGCCTGGTGGCCTACGTGGTGCCGGGGGCGGGGGCGGCGCTGTCGGCGGCGGCGCTGCGCGCCGAGCTGGGCGCGAGCCTGGCCGAGCATATGGTGCCGTCGGCGTTCGTATCGATCGCTGCGTTGCCGCTGACGCCGAACGGCAAGCTGGACGTGCGAGCGCTGCCGGAACCGGACGCGGCGGCGCTGGC
>CAJYQM010000312.1 GCA_913777025.1 uncultured Massilia sp.
CCATCGACGCCATCAAGGCGCTCGAGGGCGAGTACAACTTCGAGATGTACATGTCGCTCTCCTGCCATAACTGCCCGGACGTGGTGCAGGCGCTGTCGCTGATGGCCATCCTGAACCCGAACGTGAAGACGACCGTGATCGAAGGCGGCGCCTACCAGAAGGAAGTCGAGGCGCGCCAGGTGATGGCCGTGCCGATGGTGTTCCTGAACGGCGAACTGTTCGGTTCGGGCCGCATGATGATCGAAGAAATCGTCGCCAAGCTGGACAAGGGCGCCGGCGCCCGCGACGCCGCCAAGCTGAACGCCAAGGATCCGTACGACGTGCTGATCGTCGGCGGTGGCCCGGCCGGCTCGGCAGCCGCCGTCTACGCCGCCCGCAAGGGCATCCGCACCGGGGTCGCCACCGGCCGCATGGGTGGCCAGGTGAACGACACCATGTCGATCGAGAACTACATCTCGGTGCTGGAAACCGACGGTCCCAAGTTCTCGGCCGCGCTGGAAGCCCAGGTGCGCCACTACGGCGTCGACGTGATGACCCAGCAGGAAGCCGCGAAGATCATCCCGCCCTCAAGCCCTGGCGAACTGGTTGAAGTGCAATTCGCCAACGGCGGCTCGCTGAAGTCGGCCACCGTGATCCTGTCGACCGGCGCGCGCTGGAGGAACGTGGGCGTGCCGGGCGAAGAGCAGTACAAGAACGCCGGCGTCAACTATTGCCCGCACTGCGACGGCCCGCTGTACAAGGGCAAGCGCGTGGCGGTCATCGGCGGCGGCAACTCGGGCGTGGAAGCGGCGATCGACCTCGCCGGTATCGTCGAGCACGTGACCCTGCTCGAGTTCGCGAACCAGCTGAAGGCCGACGCGGTGCTGGTCAACAAGGTGCAGAGCCTGCCGAACGTGACCATCCACGTCAACGCCCAGACCACCGAGATCACCGGCGACGGCAACAAGGTCAACGGCATCTCGTTCAAGGACCGCATCAGCGGCGAAGAAAAGAACGTGCCGCTGGCTGGCGTCTTCGTCCAGATCGGCCTGGTGCCGAATACCGAGTTCCTGAAGGGCTCGGTGGAACTGTCGCGCTTCGGCGAGATCGTGGTCGATGCCCATGGCCGCACCAACATCCCGGGCGTGTTCGCCGCGGGCGATGCGACCACCACGCCGTTCAAGCAGATCGTGATCGCGGCCGGCGAGGGGGCGAAAGCGGCCCTGTCGGCCTTCGATTACCTGATCCGCATGCCGGTGGCGGTCGAAGCGGCGTAACGGTCGGTCAGCGTGTATGGCGGCGTTCCCGGAAGGGAGCGCCGCTTTTTTTCGTTTACGGGATACGGTTGCGCAAGGGCAGGCCTTGTTCGAAGTCGCTGATGCTCTCGATGGTCGTGCGCATGATCTGGCCGATCGCCTCCACCGTGAAAAAGGCCTGGTGGCCGGTGACGATCACGTTCGGGAAGGAAACCAGGCGCTGGATCACGTCGTCCGTGATGATGGTCGAGGACAGGTCCTGGAAGAACAGGCTGGCTTCCTGTTCGTAGACGTCGATCGCCAGTCCGCCCAGCTGCCCGCTCTTGAGGGCGGCGATGGCGCATTCGGTGTCGACCAGGCCGCCGCGGCTGGTATTGACCAGGATGCAGCCGCGTTTCACGCGCGCCAGCGAGGCGGCATCGACGATGTGGTGGGTGTCCGGCGTGAGCGGGCAGTGCAGCGACACGACGTCGCTACACTGGAGCAATTCATCGATGCCGACATAGCGTCCGCCCAGCGCCTCGAAAGCCGGGGACGGGAACTTGTCGTAGCCGACGATCGAGCAGCCGAACCCGGCCATGATGCGCGCAAAGATGACGCCGATCTTGCCGGTGCCGATCACGCCCACGGTTTTCCCGTGCAGGTCGAAGCCCATCAGGCCGTCCAGGTCGAAATTGCCGTCGCGCGTGCGGGTGCTGGCGCGCGCGATCTTGCGGTTCACGGCCAGCAGCAGGCCGACGGCGAACTCCGCCACCGAATGCGGCGAATAATCGGTCACGCGCACCACGGTGATGCCCAGTCGCTGCGCGGCCCCGGCGTCGATATGGTTGAAGCCGGTCGAACGCGTCGCGACGATCCGGGTGCCCTGGCTTGCGAGGAGTTCGAGCACTTCGGCGTCGACGCTGTCGTTGACGAACACGCACACCGCTTCGCAGCCCTTGGCCAGGGGGGCAGTGCCGGCGGTCAGGCGGTCTTCCAGGAAGCGCAGTGCATGGCCGGCGCCGGCGTTGGCGTCGGCCAGCATGCTCTTGTCGTAGCGGCGTGCGCTGAATACGGCGATGTTCATGTGGGCCCCCGGGATCAATATTGAACATATTTTATGCCAAGGGACAGGACCGGCCTGTCGCTCCGGGGTATCCCTTTCTTTTGGCCGGTGGCAGGGCCGCCGGCACGCGCCAGGCTGGCGGTCCATCCATCATCCAGCGGAGTGCATATGTCTGTTACCAACAAGATCCAGAAGAAGGTCGTGAACTGGGGCGTCGCCTGGGAAGGGGCCTACGGTTATGTCCAGGGCCTGCAGGTCAAGGACACGATCCATATTTCCGGCCAGCTCAGCCACGACAGGAGCGGCGCGCTGGTGGCGCCGGCGGCCCTCGACGCGGCGGGCAAACCGGCCGACTATTCCCGGATGGAAGAACAGGTGCGCCAGACCTACCGCAATGCGGCCGAGCTGCTGGCGGCGTTCGGCGCCACCCTGGACCACGTCGTGGAAGAGACGCTGTACGTGCTCGACGTGGACGCAGCCTTCGCGGCGGCGGGCAAGGTGCGCAAGGAGGTGTACGGCAGCGAGCAGCCGCAGTGCGCGAGCAACCTCATCGGCGTGTCGCGGCTCGCGTTTCCGGCGCAGCTGGTCGAAATCACCTTCCGCGCCGCGCTGCCCTGATGCGCCGGCGGTGGCGTGTCGTGCCCGCTCAGGCCTTCGGCACGAAGCTCGACGCCAGCATGCCCTTGTCGAAACCGGCCGTCCCGCTGCCATCGGCCGCGTAGCGGTACAGCACGGCCGAATAGATGCCGGTCAGCGTTGCCTGGAACAGCACGCAGGCCAGCAGACCCAGCACGACGATGACGCCGAACAGCACCATGAACACCGGGCTGATCGTACCGACCGCCAGCAGCACC
>CAJYQM010000313.1 GCA_913777025.1 uncultured Massilia sp.
GGTCCACCGCCACGACCCGGTAGCGTTTGGCCAGCAGCGCGGCCAGGCCGTAGCCGAAGTGCGAGGACTGGCCGCCCAGTCCGTGCACCAGCAGGATCGCGCGGCCTTCGCCGAAGCCCTGGCCGAACTCGCGCACGTGCAGGCGCGCGCCGGGGACGTCGACGAAGCGCCCCTGCGGCGGCAACAGCGACTCGACCTTGCGCGCGCAGTACAGGGTGAACAGGGCGGAGCCGAGCAGGCACACCACCAGCAGGCCGAGCGCGAAGCCGAGGATGCTCAAGAGGATATTCATCGTTTGATCGCTTTTTTCAGGAGGTTCCAGTAGCCCACCGGCGCCAGGCGTTCCAGCAGGGCCGCCGCCTTGGCGTCGCTACCCACCAGGATGCGCGCCTGGCGCCTTTCGATGCCGCGCACGATGATCTCGCCGGCCTCCTCGGGCGCCATGCGCAGCAGCTTCTGCATCGTCTTGCGGCCGCGCTCGACCTCGTCGCGCGGCGCATCCGCGGGCACGCGCGCGTTCTTCGCGATCGAGGTGGCGACGCCGCCCGGGTGGACCACGGACACGCCGACGCTGCTGCCTTCGAGCTCATGGCGCAGCACGTTGGAAAAGCCGCGTACCGCGAACTTGCTGGCGGCATAGGCCGACTGGCCCGGCGGCGTGATGATGCCATAGATGCTGGATACGTTCACGATGCGGCCGTCGTCGCTGCGGTGGATGTGCGGCAGGAAGGCGCGCGTCATGCGCACCACGGCGTGGAAGTTGATCTCCATGAGCCAGTCGAAGTCGGCCTCGAGCACCTGTTCGAAGCTGCCGCCCAGCGCCACGCCGGCATTGTTCAGCAGCAGGTCGACGCGCCCGTGCTCGCCCAGCACCGCCCGGGGGAAATCGCGCACGGCGGCGCGGTCCGCCACGTCCAGCCGATGGCTCGTCGCGCGCACGCCGAGGGCCTGCGCGTCGCGCGCGGTGGCCGCCGCGCCGGCGTCGTCGATGTCGGCCAGGGCCAGGTGGCAGCCGCGGCGCGCCATGGCCAGGGCGGTGGCGCGCCCGATGCCGCCGCCGGCGCCGGTGATCACCGCCACCCGGTTGGCCAAGGTGTAGGGGGAAGGCTTCAAGGCAGGGATCCTTTCGCACCGAAGTGCATGACGCCGTCGGCGATGCGGCCGAAGCGGATGGTGAGCATGTCCTGCAGGTAGTTCTGGTAGACCTGCCAGGGCCGGCGCGCACCCTGCTGCGGCAGTTCGCCGGCGGCGCGCCGCACATAGCCGGACGTGAAGCCGAGGAAGGGGCGCGGCTCGACGCCGGGCTCGCGGCGCGGCACGGCGATCGCCTGGCCGTGGCGGTCCATGTGGCGCAGCAGGCGGCATACCCAGGACGCGGTGAGGTCGGCCTTCAGGGTCCAGGACGCGTTCGTGTAGCCGAAGGTCATGACGCAGTTCGGCAGGCCGCTCAGCATCATCCCTTTATAGGACATGGCGTCCCCGGCGTGGAAGGGGTGCCCGTCGACGCTGACCGTCATGCCGCCCAGGATCCTGATCTTCAGGCCTGTGGCCAGCACGACCACGTCGGCCGCCAGGAACTGGCCGGACGCGAGCAGCAGTCCCCCGGGCGCGAAACGCGCGATGTGGTCGGTGACGACCGAAGCGCGTCCGCTGCGGATGGCCTTGAACAGGTCGCCGTCCGGGACCACGCACAGGCGCTGGTCCCAGGGCTTGTAGCGCGGCGTGAAGTGCGTCGCGACGTCGTAGTTCGCGCCCAGCTGGCGCCGCGCCATGGCGACGATCTTCTCCCTGGCCAGTTCCGGCTTGCTGCGCACCACGCGGTACAGCAGCATGCTCTCGATGATCACGCGCCAGCGGGTCAGCAGATAGGCCGGCTTTTCCGGCAGCCAGCGCCGGTACTTGCGGGCGAAACGGTACTCGGAGGGACGGCTGACGATGTAGGTCGGCGAGCGCTGCAGCATGGTGACGTGGGCCGCCTCCCGCGCCATGGACGGCACCAGTGTCACCGCGGTGGCGCCGCTGCCGACCACCACGACGCGCTTGCCGCGCCAGTCCAGGTCTTGCGGCCAGAACTGGGGCTGGACCATGCGGCCGCGAAAGCTGTCCTCGCCCTCGAACCGCGGCCGGTAAGCCTCGTCGTAGCTGTAGTAGCCGCTGCACATGTGCAGGAAGCGGGCATGCAGCGTGCGGCGTTCGCGCTCAGGTCCCGCCTCGACCTCGATGCGCCAGCAGGCGTCGGCGCTCGACCAGCCGGCCGCCACCACCTTGTGCTCGAAGCGGATGTGGCGGTCGATGCCTGCCTTGCGCGCCGTGTCCTCGATGTAGCGCCGGATCGAGGGCCCGTCGGCGATCGCCTTGCCGGCGGTCCAGGGCTGGAAGCCGTAGCCGAGGGTGTACATGTCGGAATCCGAGCGCACGCCGGGATAGCGGAACAGGTCCCAGGTGCCGCCGATGGCGGCGCGCGCTTCCAGGATCGCGTAGCGCTTGCCGGGGCAGCCGCGCTGCAGGTGCCAGGCTGCGCCGATGCCGGACAGGCCGGCGCCGACGATCAGGACGTCGAGCGGGTCGCCCGGCTCCAGGCCGGTCGAGGCGGAAAATGGGGGCATATTGTCTCGATTTGTCATGTTTTTGCATGTGACACTTTACATTGTCAAAATTCCGCTGACAACATTCTGTGCCAGAATAGAGGGATGCCTCCAGAACCTACCCCAGCCCGCCCTTACCGCGGCATCCCGCAGGACGAGCGGCGCGCCCAGCGGCGCAACCAGTTGATGATGGCCGGGATCGCCGTCTACGGCGAACGCGGTTACCGCCTGGCCACCGTCAAGGCAGTGTGCGAAGCGGCCGGGCTCACCGAACGCTATTTCTACGAGTCCTTTGCCAACAGCGAGGAACTGCTGATCGCCTGCTTCAACGCGGTCACCTACACCGTGCTCGAAGAGATCCTGGCGGCATCGCGCCAGGCCGGCCGCGGCCCCGTGGCGCGCGCCCGCGCCATGCTGAACGCCTATTTCGCCGCCCTGCAGCGCGAGCCGCGTTCGGCGCGCGTGTTCCTGG
>CAJYQM010000314.1 GCA_913777025.1 uncultured Massilia sp.
CATACCCACGACTTGCCGGGGCCGGTGCGCACGCTGCTGGCCGGGATCGGCGCCACCGACGCAGGCGGGGCGGCGCTGGCGTCCTACCTGCTGTTCGAGGCGGGCTACACACGCGAATTGATGGCGCTGGGCAGGCAGGACACCTTTGCCCGGCGCGGCGACGTACTGGAGTTTTTCGGATCATGAAGAGATTGTTCGCGGGCCTGCTGCCGTTGCTGGCCCTGCTGGCCGTGCTTGCCGTGCCGGCCCGGGCCGCCCCGGCGCCGACGCTGCGTTTCGAGCACCTGTCGGTGGAAGATGGCCTGCCCCAGGAATCGGTGCTGGCGATCGTGCAGGATGCGGAAGGCTTCATGTGGTTCGGCACCCAGTCCGGCCTGTCGCGCTACGACGGCTACCGCTTCATCAATTACCGCAACGTGGTGGGCGATGCGCGCACGCTGGCGAACAACTGGGTGCGCGTGCTCCACGTCGACGCCCAGGGGCGGCTGTGGATCGGCACCGACGGCGGCCTGGACCGCTACGAGCCCTCGACCGGCAGCTTCACCCATTTCGTGCCGGACGAGCCGGCCAAGCGCGGCAACGGCAACCGCCACATCCGCGCGATCCAGGACGACGGCCGCGGCGGCCTGTGGCTGGCCACCGCCGATGGCCTGCAGTATTTCGACAAGGCCAGTGGCCGCTTCAGGGTCTGGCACCACATCCCGGGCGTGAGCGACAGCCTGGCTTCCGACAAGCTGAACGCGCTGGCCCTGGCCAGGGACGGCCGGCTGTGGATCGGCACGGCGGCTGGACTGGACAGCCTTGCGCCGGACCGCAACCACTTCCGCCACCACCCGTCGCCCCAGGGCGACAAGTTCGACGTGATCCTGGCGCTGCTGGTCGACACCGAATCGAACCTGTGGGTCGGCAGCATGGGCGGCCTGGAAAGCCTGCCGCTGGGGCAGAAGGGCGAGCTGCGCCGCTTCGGCCAGGCCCAGGGCATGCCGGCGGGCGAGATCAGCGTGCTGTACCAGGATGCCGGGCGCCAGCTGTGGGTCGGCTCGCACGACCGCGGCCTGTACCGCTGGCTGGCCGCAAGCGGGCGCTTCGAGCACCATCCGCACCGCATCACCGACAACTACAGCCTGGGCGACAACCAGGTCTCTGCCCTGTATGCGGACCGGGTCGGCACCTTCTGGGCCGGCACCTGGTACGGCGGGGTGTCGCGCGCCGACATGGGCAGCGGCGGCTTCGCGCGCATCCTGCGCGGCGAGGATTCGCCGGTATCCCTGGAAGACAACAAGGTGCGCGGCATCGTGGCCGATGGCGAGGGCAAGCTGTGGCTGGCCACGAATGGCGGCTTGCACCGCTTCGACCCGGCCAGCGGCGACGACACCGCCTTCCGCCTGAAGCCGACGGCCGACGGCGTCACCGGCGACGCCATGGCCACCGCGGTCGCCCTCGGCCACGACGGCGCGGTCTGGATCGGCGCGCGCAACGGCCTGGCGCGGCTCGACCCGGCCAACGGGCGCATCACCCGGCGCGAGCTGTCCAGGGACGTCGACGCCAGCAACGTGCGCAACCTGCTGGTCACGCGAGACGGCGTGCTGTGGATCGCCACCCGCGGCGGCCTGCACCGCCTCGACGCCCAGGGCCGGCTGACGACCTGGCAGCACAACCCGGGCTCCAGCGCCAGCCTGGCCGACAACGCGGTGCGGCCGATGCTGGAAGACCGGCAGGGCCGGTTCTGGGTCGGCACCTTCGACGGCCTCGACCTGCTCGACCGCGCCAGCGGCAGGTTCCGCCACTTCCGCCACGACCCGGCCGACCCGGCCAGCTTGAGCCACGACGAGGTCCACTACCTGCTGGAAGACAGCAAGGGCACCCTGTGGGTCGGCACCGCGGTCGGCCTGAACCGGATGGTGATCGGGCCGGACGGCACGCCGCGCTTCCAGCGCTACACGCGGCGCGACGGCATGGAAGACGATGCGGTCGCCGCGATGCTGGAAGACGCGGACGGCGCGATCTGGATCAGCACCTCGAGCGGGCTGTCGCGCCTGGATCCGGTCGAAGGGGGGTTCCGCAACTATAATTCGGCCGACGGCACCATCGAAGGCGCCTACTTCGACGCCTCGGCGCTGCGGGCGCAGGACGGCACCCTCTACTTCGGCGGCAACAACGGCATCACCGCCTTCAATCCGCGCGCGCTGCACGACAACCTGATCGCGCCGCGCGCCGTGATCACCGGCCTGCAGATCTTCGACAAGCCGGTGCAGAAGGCGCATCCGGGACTCCTGAAGGGACCGATCGAGCGCGCCACCGGGATCACGCTGCCGGCTTCGGACGCCGTGTTCTCGCTGGAGTTCTCGGCGCTGCACTTCGCCGCCCCGGGGCGCAACCGCTTCGTCTACCGCCTGTCCGGCTTCGACCAGGACTGGATCGCCGCCGACGCCGGCAAGCGCTTCGCCACCTACACCAACCTGGACCCGGGCACCTATGTGTTCCAGGTGCGCGCCGCCAACAAGGACGGGAAGTGGAGTGATGCCGCGGCCAGCCTCGAGATCACCATCCTGCCGCCGTACTGGAAGACCTGGTGGTTCGAGGGCCTGGGCGTGCTGCTGGGGGCCGGCGTCGCCTACGGCATCTTCCGCATCCGTGTCGACACCTTGCGCCGCCAGAAGGAATTGCTCGAGCAGCAGGTCGGGGTGCGCACCGAAAAGATCGAGCAGCAGAACCGCCTGCTGGAGCGCCAGACGGCCGAGCTGCGCGAGCAGCAGCGCCAGGTCCGGCGCCGCACCGACGAACTGGCCCAGGCCAACGGCGCACTGCAGGAAAACGAGGAGCGCCTGTACCTGGCCAAGCAGCGCGCCGAGGACGCCACGCGCCAGAAGTCCGAGTTCCTGGCCAACATGAGCCACGAGATGCGCACCCCGCTGGCCGGCGTGATCGGCATGCTCGGCTTCGCGCTGCGCGACGGCCAGTTGAAGGAGTCGACCCGCGAGCAGATCCTGCGCGGCCAGGCCAACGCCCAGTCGCTGCTGGCGATCATCAACGACCTGCTCGACTTTTCCAAGATCGAGGCCGGCAAGCTGACCATCGAGAACATCGACTTCGCGCTTGGGGACACCATCAACCAGGTGGTGACCCTGTTCGAGGAACAAGCCGGCGCCCACAGCGTCGGCTTCGAGGTGCGCCTCGACCCGGACCTGCCGCGCTTCGTGGTGGGCGACCCGACCCGGCTGCGCCAGATCCTGGTCAACCTGGTCGGCAATGCCTTCAAGTTCACCGACAGCGGCAGCGTCAGCGTGCGCGTCGAGCGCAGGGCGGAAGACCAGTGGGATGCCAGCGGGCGCAACATGATCCGCTTCTCGGTCGAGGATACCGGCATCGGCATCGAGCCGGGCGCCTTGCCGCGCCTGTTCCAGCAGTTCGAGCAGGCCGACGCCACCACCACGCGGCGCTACGGCGGCACCGGCCTGGGACTGGCGATCTGCCGCCAGCTGGTCGAGCTGATGGGCGGGCGCATCGGCGCGATCAGCACGCCGGGCAAGGGCTCGACCTTCAGCGTGGTGCTGCCGCTGGCCGACGGCAGCGCGCCGCCGCAGGTCATCGACACGCCGCGCCAGCCGCATACCCACCGCCTGCGCGTGCTGTGCGCCGAGGATTACCCGACCAACCAGATCATCGTGCGCATGCTGCTGGAAGAACTCGGCCACCAGGTCGACGTGGCCGAGAACGGCCTGCTGGCGGTGGCGGCCTGCGCGCGCGCGCGCTACGACCTGATCCTGATGGATGGCCGCATGCCGGAGATGGACGGCGCCACTGCGACCCGCCTGATCCGCGCCGGCGGGCCGCTGGACGCGCCGGTGCTCGACCAGCACATGATGATCGTGGCGCTCACCGCCAACGTCAGCGAGGAAGACCGCACACGCTACCTGGCCTGCGGCATGGATGCCTTCCTCACCAAACCGATCGACGACACCCAGCTGCACTACCACCTGACGCGCGCGATCGAGCGCCAGCTGCAGCGGGGGATCGTGCTGCAGACGATGCCGGCGCCCGTCAAACCGCCTTCCACGGCGGACCTGGACGCCATGTTCGGCGTGTTCACCGGCGCGCCGCCGGCGGCGGCGGACGTGGCGCGCAGTGCCGCCCGGGCGGAGGGCGGCCTCGAGGGCCGGCTGCGCCTGGCCTTCGCCGTCGACCTGCCGCGCCGCCGCGCAGAACTCGAGGAGGTGCTGGCGGCCGGCGACCACGACGCCGCAGGGCGCCTGCTGCATGGCATGCGCGGCAGCGCCGGCTATCTGGGCGAGACGGCATTGCACGCGCTGTGCGGCGAACTCGAACGCGAGGCCGACGCCGGCCGCCTGGATGCCGTGCGCGCCCGCATGCCCCAGCTGCTGGCCTTGCTCGCACGTTTCGAAGACACGATCGCCTTGGATGCGGAGTAATATATTTGACGAATTTGCGTATAGGTCGCCAGCCGGTATAATTTGCTTAAGAACAATATTGATAAGGAATGCCATGCAGGTCTTGATCATCGATGACGACGTGGTGTCGCGCATGGTGCTGATGCACCTGATCGACAGCGCCGACAGCGGCGGCGGACTCGAGGTGCTCGAAGCCGAGGACGGCGAAGAGGGCTGGACCCTGCTCGACGGCGGCCTGCGTCCGGCCATGGTGTTCTGCGACCTGCGCATGCCCCGGCTGTCCGGCATGGAGCTGCTGGCGCGCCTGCGCGCCGACGCGCGCTTCGCAAGCCTGCCGTTCGTGCTGGCCTCGGCCGCGAACGACGCCGCCACCATGGAACAGGCGCTCGGCCTGGGCGCCGACGGCTATGTCGTGAAACCCTTCGACCAGCACAAGGTCGCGCCGCACCTGGCGCGCCTGGTTGCGCCCATGCCTGCCGCCGACGAAAGCGCGCAGCAGGCCACGGCCCGCCTGGGCATCGATGGCGCGCGCCTGCTGCTCTACCTGGGCGGCCTGCAGCGCCAGCTGGACGCCGCCGGTCCCGCCATCGCGCGCGAACTGGCGGATGGCCAGCTCGAAGCCGCGCGCGCCCAGCTGGAGCGCCTGCGCGAAGGCTGCGCCACGCTCGGCCTGCACGGCGCGGCGGCTGGCTTGGCGGCGCTGGGGGAAAAGCCGGCGGCGGCGCATGCGACCCAGGTGCAAGACGCCATCGACGCCGCCCGGGCCGCGGTGCGGCGCCAGGTGACGTCGGCAGGCGGCCAGGGCGCATGACGCCAGGCGCGCCCGCCGAGCGCGGCATCCTGTTTTCGCGGCCCATGGTCGAGGCCCTGCTGGCCGGCATCAAGACCCAGACCCGGCGCGCGATCAAGCAGGCAGGCAAGAACAATCCGTTCGGGCAGCCGGGCGACCGGCTGTGGGTGAAGGAAAACTTCTTCGCCTGGGGCCATTGGCAGACCCGCCACAACGCCCGCAAGGGACGGGAGGAGTGGGCTTTCGTCGACCTGACGCGGGACAGCGGCCAGGCCTGGCGCTACGATGCCGGCGGCCTGGCGCCGCAAACGGCACGCATCGCCGGCGCGGCACCAGGCTGGCATGCGCGCCCGGCCTTGTTCATGCCGCGCGCGGCCAGCCGCATCCTGCTCGAGATCGATGCGGTGCGCACGGAAAGGCTGCAGGCGATCAGTGCGACTGACGCGCGGGCGGAGGGCATTGCGGATCGGGACGCGCCGGACCCCGTGCAGGCATACCGCGGCGTGTGGGAAGGCATCAACGGCCCGGGCAGCTGGGAGCTTGACCCCCTGGTGTGGGTGGTCGGCTTCCGCCGGCTGCTGCCCGGGTAGGACTTCAGCGCCGCGCCCGGCGGCGCAGCAGCAACCCGGCCAGGCCCAGGCCCAGCAGCGCGCCGCTGGCAGGCTCCGGCACCTCGCCCGCGGCGTCGTTCAGCTCCAGGTCATCGACCAGGAAGTTGCCGGCGATGTCCAGCCGCAGCTCGTCGATGTCGCCCGCGATGCCGTCGATGCGGCCGAAGGCCGTGCCCAGCGTCACATCCTGCGTCCACACCAGCTGGCCGTCCAGGAAGCCCTGGATGCTGCCGCTGCTGGTCTCGAAATTGAGCCAGTTCTCCGCCCACATCCCGCTGAAGCCGAAGCTGCCGCCGCCATCCTTCCTGATCACGGCGGCGCCGCCGTAGTTGTTCACCATCGTGAAGCTGCCGCTGACGGCGCCGCGGCCGTACAAGGCGCCGGCGCTGTCGATCCAGTCCATGCGGTTCTCGAACACGGTGGCGCCGAAGCTGTAGCCGGCATAGGTACCGATGGCGCCGTAGCCGTCCTGGCGCGCGCCGGGGATGTCGTCGAAGGTGAGCACGGCGGCCTGGGAGGCGCCGGTACAGGCGCACAGCAGGGCGGCAAGCAAGGTCTTTTTCATGGTATCTCCTCGATGGATCACAGCTTGCCGACGCCGGCGTTGGCGGGCACGGAAACCGCCAGGCCGCTGGTCGCGCCGATGTCGTAGTTGTAGTAGCTGGCCGGGGTCGCGCCCGGCGTGCCGGCCGGCGCGGCCTTCGACGGCCAGGGTGTTGCGCTCACGGTGACCAGCGCGTTCAGGCTGCGCACCGCCTCGCTGGCGTTCACCGACTGGCCGTTCAGCACGGTGCCGGTGTCGTAGACGTAGGCCGAGCAGTACGCGCTGCTCATGCCGGCCAGCGCGGCGCAGCTGGTGACGCGGGCGCTGCTGATCGAGGCGCCGATCACCTTGTTGGCGACGGTCGGGGTCTTGCCGGTGATGTCGAGCACATTGTTCTCGGCGTAGATCTTGGCCCCCTGGCCGACGGTCCAGGCCACGCTCCAGCCATAGTCCGGCACGCCGTACACGCCCTGGCCGTTCACGCCCGTGTAGTAGTTGCTGTAGATGTGGACCATGCCGTAGCGCGCCCGCGGCTGGCGCTGCACCACGTTCTGGTAGAAGTTGTGGTGCAGCGTCGTCTTCAGCACGCCCGGGTAGCTGTCGCTCAGGCTGGCGCTGTCGCTGCCGCCGATCAGCGTGGTCTTGTTGTGGTCGTGGAAGTGGTTGTACGACAGGGTGACGTAGTTGGCGCTGTTGGTCACGTCGACCAGGCCGTCGTGGTGCTGGACCTCGTAGGCGGCGGCGTCGTAGGGGGCGGCCCATACCGACGGGAATTTGTCGTCGGTGCGGTCGCCGTCCGAGAAGGTGCAGTGGTCGATCCAGACGTGGGTCGCGTGCTGCACCGAGACGTTGTCGTAGGCCGAGTTCCAGCGCCCGCCGCTGTCGGTCGGGTCCCATTGCGGGAAGAAGTCGAAGGCATCCTCGAAGGCGATGTTGCGGATCACGATGTTGTCGACCGGCGTGGCGTAACCGCCGCCGCTCAGCATCAGGGTGCCGTGGATGATCTTCGCCGTGGCGCCGACGCCGATCAGCGAGGTGTTCGAGGGCACGTTCAGGCGCGTGATCCTGCGCTGCTGGTTGGCGCCGCAGGCGCGCGCCGATTCCGCCGGCCCGCTCGGCAGGGTGGCATAGGGCGGCTTGTAGGCGGCCAGGTAGGCGTTCCACCAGGCGTCGTGGCTGGCGAAGCCATAGCCGGCGCAGGTGCTGCTGCCGGCATTCGCCGCCACCAGGTGGTCGTCGGCGGTCTGCTCCACCAGCGCCTGGTTCATGTTCAGGCTGATGGTGCCGGCGACGTAGATGATTTTGCGGCTGTTGTCGAGGGTCCCGCTGAAGCTGCCGTCGGCCTTGATGGTGGCGCTGTTGCCGTACAGGGCCTGGATCAGCTGATTCCGATTCCTGACGGTATAGGTCTTGACCGCCAGCGCGCCCTGGCCGCCGGTGGTGCCGGCCTGTCCAAGGTTGTTGGTGCCGACGCTGGCCCAGCCGTCGGCGCCGAGCGAGGTCGGCGCCGCGGCTGCGCTGCCCACGGCCAGGCCGAGGGCGGCCAGCGACAACGTACGAAGTACTGCCTTGCCTTTCGTTTTCCGCATGCTTGTCTCCATTATTGTGGTCTGTACTGCAGGGGAACTCGCAAAAACAAAACCGCGGGCACTGGGCCCGCGGTGGAGGTACTGCTTAGAACTTGTATTCCGCTGACACGCGGTACACGCGCCCCAGCATGTCGGCCATGCTGGTGATGTAGCCGTTGTAGACGCTGTCGGCGGTCATCGGCGGCATTTCGTTGGTGAGGTTGTTGACACCGAGGGCCAGGGTCACGTTCTTGATGCCGGTGTACCTGACGTTCAGGTTGTACTGGCTGTAGGCGTCCACGTCGGTCAGCTTGGAGCCGGTGCGCGGCGTCAGGTCGGTCAGGCTGGAACTGTAGCGCTGCGACAGGGTGGTGCTGTACGCGCCCTGGCTCCAGGTCACCGACGCGGTGTGCTTCCAGCGCGGGTTGATCTGCGGCAGGCCGGCCAGGCCGGCGTTCGGCCCGGCGCTGCCGTAGCGGCCATCGTTGGTGAGGATGCCCACGTTGCTCAGCCACGGACCGTCCTTCTCGGCCTGGAACTCGTATTTCTGGTACCAGGTGCCGTCCAGCTTGGCGTCGAAGCGGCCCACGCTGGTGGTCGGGAAGCGGTAGTTGACCGACAGGTCGGCGCCGCGCATGCGCGATTGCCCGCGGTTGGCCTGGCTGGCGATGATGTGGTCGATGGTGCCGTCGGCGTTACGCAGGATCTGGCTCGCGTACTTGACCGGGTTCTGCTGGATCTCGGCGATCGACACCGCGCC
>CAJYQM010000315.1 GCA_913777025.1 uncultured Massilia sp.
GATCGCTAGACAATTGTGCCGCGCCAGGTCCGCAAGGTCCTGCGGCGTGCCGTGACGCTTGAGGTAGGCCGGCGCCGCCACCACCACGCGCTGGTTGTCCGCCAGCTTCACGCCCACCAGGTTCGAATCCGACAGGCTGGCGATGCGGATCGCCACGTCGACGCCTTCGCCCACTACGTCGACCACGCGGTCGGACAGGTTCAGGTTGACCGTCACGTCGCGGTGCTCGGCCAGGAAGGAGGGCAGCAGGGGCGCCACGTGGCGCCGCCCGAAGCCGGCCGGGGCCGACACCAGCAGGTGTCCGCTGGCGCGCGCGCTGCGCTCCGACACAGCCGCTTCCGCCTCTTCCAGCTCGGCCAGGATGCGCTGGCAATCCTCGAGGAAGGCCGCGCCTTCGTCGGTCAGGGCCAGCTTGCGCGTCGTGCGTTGCAGCAGCTTGACCCCGAGCCGCGCTTCCAGCGCATCCAGGCGGCGCCCGATCATGGCCGGCGCGATGCCCTCGGCACGCGCGGCCGCGGAGAGGCTGCCGCGCGCGACGACCTCGACGAAGGTGGAAATCTGGCGGAACTGTCCCATCGATACTGGTTGGCCGGTTTATCTGTGACAAAAACGCACAGATGAAGTTATTTTTTGTCTCGTTCAGCTAAGCGGAAGTGAATATACTTGATAGGAAAGCAAACACCAAGCATTCGAATTCATCATTACCAGAACAGGAGCATGCCATGACCATCGCCACCCCCGCCGGAATGGAGATCCGGGCCGACATCAAGCCGGGTTACGAACACATCCTCGTGCCGGAAGCCCTCGAGCTGGTCGCGAAACTGAGCCGCGAATTCGAGCCGCGGCGCCAGCAACTGCTGGCTGCCCGCGCCGAGCGCGCCAGGCGCCTGGACGCGGGCGAGCGCCCCGACTTCCTGCCCGACACCGCCCCTATCCGCGAGGGCGATTGGAAGATCGCCCCGATCCCGCAGGCGCTGGCCTGCCGCCGCGTCGAAATCACCGGCCCGGTCGAGCGCAAGATGGTCATCAACGCCCTGAACTCCGGCGCGGACAGCTACATGACCGACTTCGAGGATTCGAACACGCCGAACTGGGACAACCAGATCACGGGCCAGCTGAACATGATCGACGCGGTGCGCGGGACGATCTCGCTGGAGCAGAACGGCAAGCAGTACAAGCTGAACGACAAGGTCGCTACCCTGGTCGTGCGTCCGCGCGGCTGGCACCTCGACGAAAAGCATGTGCTGGTCGACGGCAAGCGCGTTTCCGGCGGCATTTTCGACTTCGCGCTGTTCATGTTCCACAACGCGAAGGAATTGCTGGCGCGCGGCGCCGGTCCGTATTTCTACTTGCCGAAGATGGAATCGCACCTGGAAGCGCGCCTGTGGAACGACATCTTCAAGATGACGCAGGACGAGCTGGGCCTGCCGCAGGGCACGATCAAGGCGACCGTGCTGATCGAAACCATCCTGGCCGCCTTCGAGATGGACGAGATCCTGTACGAACTGCGCGAGCACAGTGCGGGCCTGAATGCCGGCCGCTGGGACTACATCTTCTCCTGCATCAAGAAGTTCAAGCTGGACAAGGACTTCTGTCTGGCCGACCGCCCCAAAGTGACGATGACGGCCCCCTTCATGCGCGCCTACGCGCTGCTGCTGCTGAAGACCTGCCACAAGCGCGGCGCCCCGGCCATCGGCGGCATGTCGGCCCTGATCCCGATCAAGAACGACCCCGAGAAGAACGCCACGGCGATGGCCGGCGTGATCAGCGACAAGGCCCGCGACGCCACCGATGGCTACGACGGCGGCTGGGTCGCGCACCCGGGCCTGGTCGAACCGGCCATGAGCGAATTCAAGAAGGTGCTGGGCGAGCGCCCGAACCAGATCGACAAGCAGCGCCCGGACGTTGAAGTCACTGCAGCGCAACTGCTTGACTTCAAGCCCGAAACCCCGATCACCGAAGCCGGCCTGCGCTACAACATCAATGTCGGCATCCACTACCTGGGCGCCTGGCTGGCCGGCAATGGCTGCGTGCCCATCCACAACCTGATGGAAGACGCGGCCACGGCCGAGATCAGCCGCTCCCAGGTCTGGCAATGGATCCGCTCGCCGAAGGGCGTGCTCGAGGATGGCCGCAAGGTCACGGCCGAGATGGTGCGCGC
Organism: uncultured Massilia sp.; assembly: GCA_913777025.1. GTDB lineage: Bacteria > Pseudomonadota > Gammaproteobacteria > Burkholderiales > Burkholderiaceae_D > Telluria. The sequence goes on from CAJYQM010000315.1 coordinate 2,162, forward strand.
CATGATCCCGGAAGAACTGGCCAAGGTGCAGGGCGTGGCGCCGAACGGCGAGAATCCGAGCTATGTGCGGGCGGCCGAGATCTTCGAGCAGATGTCGACGGCGGAATCATTTGCCGAGTTCCTGACCTTGCCTTTGTACGAAGAGATCTGAAGCGCTTCGCGGCTCAGGTCTTCCTGACCGCAAGCGGCGGCCGCGCCAGGACATCTTCCAGCGCGGCCTCGTCGATGCCGTGGCCCTGCAGGCGCCAGAGCAGGGCATACACGCGGTCGGCGCCCCAGAACAGTTCCGCGTCGCCCCCGATGCGGAAGGCGGGCACGCCGAAGACCCCATCGGCCGCGGCCTGCGCCGTCGCATCCGCCAGCGCCTGTTTCACCGCAGGCGTGGCGGCGGCCGCCAGCAGCGCGGCGCCATCGAATCCGGCCGCGTCGGCCAGGTGTGCGAGCGTCGCCGCATCGGACAGGTCGGCGCCTGCTTCTCAGCATGCGCTCGTCAGCGCCGGCATCAGGGTCCTGCGCCCAGCCGGTTCGGCCACGGCCGTGCACGCGCGCAGCGCCAGCAAGGGACTGAAGGGGTGGCCGGGCGGCCCGGCGAAGGGCAGGCCGCGCCTGGCCGCCTCGCGCATCACGTCACGGAACACGTAGCGGCGCTTGGCCGGCAGCTCGGCCGGGCCGATATTGCCGTGTGATTTCAAGAGGCCGGCAAACAGCACCGGCACCAGTTCCACCGGCGCGCCCGCCGCCTGCTCGATCCGCCCCAGCGCATGCAGCGCCAGCCAGGCGTAGGGACTGACCGGGTCGACGTAGCAGAAGATGCACGGCATCGCCGTTCAGAACACGTTCTTCCACTCGCGCAGGGCGGCGAAGGTAGCTACCTCGTCCGCCCCACGCGCCAGGCGGCCGGCCGCGACCAGGCTGTCGACGATCGCCGGCTCCGCCGCGCGCAGGAAGGGATTGGTCGCCTTTTCGGCCGCGATGGTGGACGGTATGGTCGGCAGGTGGGTGCCGCGGGCGCGGCTGTCGGCTTCGATGCGCAGCTGCAGGGCCTTGTTGCCGGGTTCGAGCGCCTCGGCGAAACGCAGGTTCGACAGTGTGTATTCGTGCGCGCAATAGACAAGCGTATCGTCCGGCAGCGCCGCCAGCTTCGCCAGCGATTGCGCCATCTGTGCCGGTGTCCCTTCGAACAGGCGGCCGCAGCCGGCGCCGAACAGGGTGTCGCCGCAGAACAGCCAGTTGGCGCCGGGTGTCCCGCTCGCGCGCACGTAGGCGATGTGGCCCAGCGTGTGGCCCGGCACGTCCAGCACCGACAAGGCCATGTCCAGCCCCGGTACGTCGATGCGATCGCCTTCCTTCAATGGATGCGTTACCGCGGCAATACCGTCATTGGCCGGCCCGAAGACCGGCACCCGCGTATGCTCGAGCAGCAGCGGCACGCCACCGATGTGGTCAGCATGATGATGGGTGAGTAGAATGGCGGTCAGGGTCAGCCCATTTTCCCGCAGTGCATCAAGGATGGGCTGGCCATCGCCGGGATCGACCACCGCCGCATGGACGCCGTCATGGATCAGCCAGAGGTAATTGTCCTTGAATGCGGGGACCGTCAGGACCGCAGGTTTTGCGGCCTGTTTCGGGAACGGTTGGGTCGGTGATGGGGTCATAGTATTAAAAAAGGGTTGGCATGGACGAGGCATCCGAAAAATCCATTATAGCGCTCGACCGCTGGCTGCAATCGCCGGCGGGCGCCTACGTGCGGACCTGGGAACAGGGTTGCCTGGACACCTTGACGGCCGATATCTTCGGCTTCAACGCGGTCCAGATCGGGGTGCCGCAAATCGACGCGCTGGCGGCGAATCGCATGCCCAACAAGTGGCAGGCGGCCACGCGCACGTCCACGGCGAGCGAGCTGTCGATCGCCGCCAGCGGCAAGCAGATCGCGGTGGCGCTCGACTTCGCCGACTTGCCGTTCGCCTCGCAGAGCCTG
>CAJYQM010000316.1 GCA_913777025.1 uncultured Massilia sp.
GGAATACCTTGCTGCGACGGCCACGGTAGCCTTTGGCAAGTTCAAGAACCTTCTTGTGACGGGCACGTGCAGTAACCCCACGTTTTACTCGAGGCATTGTAGCTCCTTAGTTTGATGTGAGATTAAACGGCCGACGGCATCATGCGGTAGACGCTTTGGACGTCCGACGCATTGATGTTACGGGTGCCACGCAGCTGGCGCTTGTTCTTGGTGGTCTTCTTGGTCAGGATGTGACGCTTGAACGCCATACCCGATTTGACGGTACCACCCGGACGCACGCGAAAACGCTTTTTCGCGGAGCTTTTGGTTTTCATTTTCGGCATAGTCATCTGCCCTCTTACAGGCAGCCTCATATGTAACAGGATTGCAGGTGGCAGCAACGCTGCTCTTGGATGCCTGCTTTCACTTGTTTCTGCAGCAGAAGCGAGTCCACTACAGTCTTGCAGATCCGTATTGTTCAACACGGGAACCGCAGATTCTAGCACAGAAATAGGCACATGTGCCCATTTCCATCGCGAGCGCAACATGCACAGAAGAAATGGAAATAGCCGGGCACGGGACGCAGCAATGCTGCGGCCCGTGCCCGGCCGTTCTATCTCACTATCGTGCTGTCACGACGACCGCGCGAAGATCACTTTTTCTTCTTCGGCGCGACGACCATGATCATCTGGCGGCCTTCGAGCTTCGGGAACTGTTCGACCTGGCCGTAGGGCTCCAGGTCACCGCGCAGGCGTTCCAGCATGCGCTGACCGATATCCTGGTGGGCCATTTCGCGGCCGCGGAAGCGCAGCGTGATCTTGGTCTTGTCGCCTTCTTCCAGGAACTTGATCAGGTTACGCAGCTTGATGCTGTAGTCACCTTCATCGGTACCCGGGCGGAATTTGATTTCCTTGACCTGGATGATCTTCTGCTTCAGCTTCGCTTCGTGCGCTTTCTTCTGTTCCGAATACTTGAACTTGCCGTAGTCCATCAGGCGGCAGACCGGCGGGCTCGCGTTCGGCGCAATTTCCACCAGGTCCACGTTCGCTGCTTCGGCCAGACGAAATGCTTCGGCCAGGCTCACAATGCCCAGCGGCTCGTTATCTACCCCGTTCAGACGCATTTCCGGGTAGGTGATTTCGCCATTGATGCGATGCGACGACTTGTCAGTAGCTATGTTGTTTCCTTTGAAAGTTAGGTAAATTCGGCAGCTGCCTCAAGCAAGCCATGCTCACTTGGATTTGGATACCACCTCGCTCTGGAGGCGTTCCAGCAGCGCGTCGACGGACATCACGCCCAGGTCGACATTGCCACGGGCACGTACGGCCACGGTATTTGCATCACGCTCTTTATCGCCGACAACAAGGATGTACGGCAGTTTTTGGACGGAATGCTCACGAATTTTATAGGTAATCTTCTCGTTCCGCAAATCAGCGTGAACACGCAGGCCGGCCGCCTTGAGGCGGGCTTCCACCTCTTTCACATAAGATGCTTGCGCATCCGAGATATTCAAGATGGCGACTTGCACCGGCGCCAGCCACAGGGGCAGCGCACCCGCATAGTTCTCGATCAGGATACCGATGAAGCGCTCCATCGAGCCGACGATCGCGCGGTGCAGCATGACCGGCACCTTGCGGGTGTTGTCTTCCGCAACGTACTCGGCACCCAGGCGGCCCGGCATCGAGAAGTCGACCTGCATGGTGCCGACCTGCCACGGACGGCCCAGGCTGTCCTTCAGGTGGTACTCGATCTTCGGACCGTAGAAGGCACCCTCGCCCGGCAGCTCGGTCCACTCGACGCCGCAGCCGCGCAGCGCCGAACGCAGCGCCTCTTCGGCCTGGTCCCAGACCTCATCGGAACCGATGCGATTTTCCGGGCGCAGCGCGATCTTGACGTCGATGTTCTCGAAGCCGAAGTCCTCGTACACCTTCATCGCCTGCGCATGGAAGGCCACGACTTCCGGCGCGATCTGCTCTTCGGTACAGAACACGTGGCCGTCGTCCTGGGTGAAGCCGCGCACGCGCATCAGGCCGTGCAGCGCGCCCGACGATTCGTTGCGGTGGCACTGGCCGAATTCGCCGTAGCGCAGCGGCAGCTCGCGGTAGGAGCGCAGGCCGGCATTGTAGATCTGCACGTGACCCGGGCAGTTCATCGGCTTGAGCGCATAGGTGCGGCTTTCCGACTCGGTCGTGAACATGTTTTCACGATAATTATCCCAGTGACCGGTCTTCTGCCACAGGGTGACGTCGATGATCTGCGGCGCCTTGACTTCGTTGTAGCCGGTGTCCTGGTAGGTCTTGCGCATGTACTGCTCGACCTGCTGCCAGATGGTCCAGCCTTTCGGGTGCCAGAAGATCAGGCCCGGGGCCTCGTCCTGGAAGTGGAACAGGTCGAGCGCCTTGCCGAGCTTGCGGTGGTCGCGCTTTTCCGCTTCTTCCAGCATGTGCAGGTACTGCTCCTGCTCTTCCTTTTTCGCCCAGGCGGTGCCGTAGATACGCTGCAGCATCTCGTTCTTGGCATCGCCGCGCCAGTAGGCGCCGGCCAGCTTCATCAGCTTGAACACCTTCAGCTTGCCGGTCGACGGCACGTGCGGGCCGCGGCACAGGTCGGTGAACTTGCCTTCCGAATACAGCGACACGTCTTCGTTCGCCGGGATCGAGGCGATGATCTCGGCCTTGTAGTCTTCGCCGATCGACTTGAAATAGGCGACGGCTTCGTCGCGCGGCAACACCTTGCGGGTGACCGGCTCATCTTTCTTGGCCAGTTCGGCCATTTTCTTTTCGATCGCGGCCAGGTCGTCCGGGGTGAACGGACGCTTGTACGAGAAGTCGTAGTAGAAGCCGTTCTCGATGGTCGGGCCGATCGTGACCTGCGCTTCCGGGAACAGCTCCTTGACCGCATAGGCCAGCAGGTGGGCAGTGGAATGGCGGATCACGTCCAGGCCTTCCGGATCCTTGTCGGTCACGATCGCCAGGTCGGCGTCGGATTCGATCAGGAAGGAGGTGTCGACCACCTTGCCGTCGACCTTGCCGGCCAGCGCGGCCTTGGCCAGGCTCGGGGCGATACTCGAGGCCACCTGGGCGACCGTGACCGGTCCTTCGAATTGACGGCTGGAGCCGTCGGGGAGTCGTACGTTCAGCATCTTGATCTCCTTGTCGGCGCCTGTCGGGCCGGCATCATAAACGGTGAATTAAAAAAATTGAAACACAATCCGTAGGGACGAAAAAAAACGCGCACCAGGCGCGTTTTTTGAGTGTATGCAAGCGATTGTTTTGAGACAAAAGCACACCGTACCGCGTCTAGCGATTCCCCCACAACCAGGTTGTAGTTCGCGGTGTCATAACCGTGTGTGCCTTTCTCGCTCTTACTGACGACAAGCGCGGAAAACCGGAGTTTCCCGCACTGTCTTGTGTTCTGGTGGGCGGTGCAGAATTCGAATCTGCGACCCCTTGGATGTCGACCAAGTATTCTAACCAGCTGAACTAACCGCCCGTATGCCGCCATTATAGGGGCGCGACTGACATTGCGCAAGGCAGGCGCAATGCATGAGCTTAAAACGCGCAAATAATCAGTTTCGTCATTTTTTAAGGAGAAATAGCCTCCACCAGGCCAAGATAATTGACGAATGCTCAAAATACGAAGCAATATGATGCATTTCAGCAACAATTTACGACGAATATGATGGATTCAGTAAATTTGAATGCTAATATCTGCAAATACGAAACCCTACAAGGCTTGAGCCGCTGCGCATGCGCCATCTCCTCCTCCGCCCATCCCTTCCTCCGCGCCTGCCACCCTTTTCCTGGCTGTGCGGCGTCCTGGTCCTGTCCGGCGCGGTTGCCGTCCTCGCGGCCTGGATGGTGGGATGGGATGCCGATCCGGGCTGGCGTGCCTCCCTGCCGCCGATGAAGCCGAACGCGGCGCTGGGCCTGGCATTGCTGGCGTCCGTACTGATGCTGGGGGCCTATCCCGGGGCGCGCCTGCCCTGGGTCCGGGCACTGCGCTGGGCCGGCATCGTTGCCGCCGCGCTCATCGCGGGCGTTACGCTGCTTGAATGTGCGTACGGCTGGGATGCCGGCATCGACCAGCTGCTGGCCATCGACGAAAGCAGCCGCGGCGCGCCGGGCCGGATGATGCCGCTGACCGCCGTGTCGCTGCTGGTACTCGCGTTGTCCCTGGCCGTTTCCCATGCCAGGGCGCGCTGGCTGGGCTTGATCGCACCGCAGTGCCTGTGCATGTCCACGGCCGCGATCGCCATCGTCGCCCTCCTCGCCTATCTCTACGAGGCGCCCGGCATCGCCAGGCTGGGCGCCCAGGTACCGATGCCGCTGGGCGGGGCACTCGGCGTACTCCTGCTGAGCCTGGGCACGGCCGCGCTGCGCCGCGACGCCGGCGTCTTCGCCCCGGTGCGCGGGCCCGGCACGCCGGCCCGGGTCGGCCGGCGTCTGCTGGCGGTGGTCTGCGTGATGCTGCCGCTGCTGGCCTGGCTGCGCCTGCAGGGCCAGGCCCTGGATCTATACAGTAACGAATTCGGCATCGCGCTGGTGGTCACGGTCTCCCTCGGCATGATGTGCGCGCTGATCCTCGCGAGCTCGGCGGTCGTGGGCCGCGCCCATACTCGCGTCGAATACCTGAACCGCGTCTATTCCATCCTGAGCGACATCAATGCGCTGATCGTACGCGCCGACAACCAGGCCCAACTGTTCGAGGAAGCCAGCCGCATTGCCGTCGAACGCGGCGGCTTCCCGCGCGCCTGGTTCGGCCTGGTCGGCGCCGACGGCCTGTCGGTCCAGCTGATGGCCGGGCACGATGCGCAGCAAGCCGGGTGCCTGCACCGGCGCCTGTCGCTGTGCAGGGATGCGCGCGGCTACGGTCCGATCGCGCGCGCCGTGCTCGAAGGCCGCCCCGTGGTCTCGAACGACGTTGCCGCCGATGAAGACAATCCCTGCCGCGAGGACTTGCTGGCGCACGGAATCCGGTCGTATGCGGTATTTCCACTACGCATGGACGGCCGCGTCATCGGCATCTTCAAGCTGCATGCCGAGGCCCCGCATTTCTTCCACGCCGGCGAAGTGCGCCTGCTCACGGAACTGGCCGGCGACATCGGCTTCGCCATCGCGCACCTGGAACAGCGCCGCCAGCTGGACCACCTCGCCTATTTCGACGCGCCGACCGGCCTGGCCAACCGGCGCCTGCTGGAAGAGCGGCTGCAGCAGGCGCTCGAGCGTGCCGAACGCCACGGCGGCACACCGGCCGTGATCGCGCTCGACGTTGTCGGCGTCAAGGCGGTCAACCAGGCCTTCGGCCGCCAGGCCGGCGACGACGCCCTCAAGATGCTGGCGTCGCGCCTGTCCGACGCCTGCGGCGAAGCGCACTGCGGCCGCCTGGGCGCCAGCGTGTTCGCCGTGCTGGTGCCCGACACCATGACGGAGACGGCGCTGGTGGCCGAGTTCGAGCGCCTGTCCGCATCCTGCTTCGGCGACGCCTTCCACACGCACGGCGACACCTTCGTCCTGAGCGCCCGCGCCGGGATCGCCATGGCGGGCAAGGACGGTGCCAGCGCCAGGACCCTGCTGAACCAGGCCGAGTGCGCGACCCAGGCCGCCCGCGCCGACGGCCAGCGCTACCGCTTCTACGATCCCAGCAGCAACCACAGGAATGCCGAACGCATCCGCCTGCACGCCCACCTCTCGCATGCCCTCGCCGCCGCCGAGTTCACGATGCATTACCAGGTGAAGGTCGACGCGCACACCTTCGCCCCCTGCGGCGCCGAGGCGCTGCTGCGCTGGCACAGCCGCGACATCGGCGCGGTACCGCCCGTCAAATTCATTCCGGTGCTCGAAGACACCGGCCTGATCGGCCCGGTCGGCGCCTGGGCGCTGCGCCAGGTGGTGCAGGACAGCGCCGGCCACGTACAGGCGCGCCACCCGGGCCTGCGCATCGCCGTGAACGTCAGCGCGGCCCAGCTGCGCCAGCCTGATTTCGTCGAGACCGTCGAAGCCGCCCTCGGCGCGCACCCGGAACTGGCCGGGATCGACCTGGAACTGACCGAATCGATGATCATGACCGACATCGAGGCCACGATCGACAAGCTGCGCCGCCTGCGCGCGCTGGGCGTGCGCATCGCGCTGGACGACTTCGGCACCGGTTACTCGTCGATGGCCTACCTGGCGCGGCTGCCGCTGGACTACCTGAAGATCGACCGCGCCTTCGTCGCCGGCCTGCCGGGCGACGCGGAGAGCGTGACCATCATCTCCAGCATCATCGGCCTCGGGCATGCGCTCGGCCTGCAGGTCATCGCCGAAGGCGTCGAAACCGCCGAGCAGGCGGCGCTGCTGGCCACGCTCGGCTGCGACCAGCTGCAGGGCTATCACTTCGCCCGGCCGGAAGCGCTGGCGGCCATGGTGGCGCGCCTGGAGGAGGCCCGCACCGCCATGGCCTGACTGAAATCCGCTACACTACCGGCCGCGCCTCCTTATCGAACGATTCATGCCCCAGCAGCCGACCTCCTCCGCCCACCTGCACGCCCACCTCGACGGCGACGCCCAGCACGCCCACACCATCGAGGGCCGCAGCCAGAAGACGCTGGCGATCGCCCTCGGCCTGACCCTGCTGTTCGCCGTCATCGAAGTGGTGACCGGCTTCATCTCGAATTCGCTGGCCCTGATTTCCGACGCCGGCCATATGGTGACCGACGCCGCCGCCCTCGGCCTGGCCCTGCTGGCGCAACTGATCGCCAAGCGCCCGCCCTCGGCGCGCCACTCCTTCGGCTTCGTGCGCGCCGAGGCGCTGGCCGCCTTCGTCAACAGCCTGGCCATGCTGCTGCTGGTGGCCTGGATCGTCTACGAGGCCGCCACGCGCCTGGTGCATCCGGAACCCGTGGGCGGCGGAACCGTGTTCGTGGTCGCCAGCATCGGCGCCTGCATCAACATCCTGGTGGCCTGGGTGCTGTCGCGCGGCGAGCAGAGCATCAACACGCGCGCGGCGCTGGTCAACGTGCTGGGCGACCTGCTCGGATCGATCGCGGCGATCGCGGCCGGCGCCGTCATCCACTTCACCGGCTGGGTCAGGATCGACCCGATCCTGTCGATCTTCGTGTCGATGCTGATCCTGAAGTCGACCGCAAGCATCCTGCGCGAGTCCTACCACTTCCTGATGGAAGGCGTACCCGGGCAGATCGACTACCTGAAGGTCGGCGCCGACCTGACCGCCGTGCCGGGCGTGGTCTCGGTGCATGACCTGCACGTGTGGGACATGTCTCCGGGCGAGCCGGCGCTGATCGGCCACCTCGAGATCGAAGACCTGGCGTACTGGCCGGACGTGCTGCGCGCGGTGCGCGCCATGCTGCTGGAAAAGCACGGCATCGACCACGTGACCCTGCAGCCCGAAACGCCTCACACCCATCCATAAGATGTAAGCCGGGTCCGACCCGGCGGCGGGTGGCGCGCCGATAGGCCGTACCGAGAGGGCTTGCGGATAATCGAGGCATGCCTTCCTTACCCCACGTATATGACAGCCTGATCATCGGCGGCGGCCCCGGCGGGTTGACGGCCGCGATCTACCTGCGCCGCTTCACCCGCAACGTCGCCGTCGTCGACAAGGGCAACAGCCGCCTGCGCCTGATCCCGGTCTCGCATAACTACCCGGGCTTTCCGGAAGGCGTGCCCGGCCCCACCCTGCTCGGCAACCTGACCGTCCAGCTGCAACGCTACGGCGGCGCGGTCATGGCCGGGGAGATCGTCGACCTGCGCATCGAGGACGGCCATTTCGTCGCCAGCTACCTGGCCGAGGATGCCGATGAGCAGGTAGAGCTGCGCGCCCTCACCGTGATCCTGGCCACCGGCGTGGCCGACGTCGGCCTGCCGGTCGAGAACTGGCGCGAAGCGGTCGCCTTCGGCTCGGTGCGCCTGTGCCCGGTGTGCGACGGCTTCGACGTGATGGACAAGCGCATCGCCGTCGCCACCGCCGAGGTCAACCCGGTCGGCCACGCGCTGTTCATGCGCACCTTCAGCGCCGACGTCACCCTGTTCGAGCGCGGCGACGCCTCCATCCTCATGGACGACGACCGGCGCCGCCTGGACGCCGCCGGCGTGCGCTACATCGATTCGCCGCTGCTTTCCGTGACGCTGGACGCGTCCATGAAGCCGGTGCTGCACACGAAGGACGGCAACTACGAAGCCGACGTGTTCTACCCAATGCTCGGCGAAAATGCGCGCTCGAGCCTGGCGGCGAAGCTCGGCGCCGAGACCGCCCATTGCGACGAACTGGTGGTCGATAGTCACTGTGCCTCCGCCGTGCCCGGCCTGTACGCGATCGTCGACGTCACCGTCGGCCTGAACCAGATCGCGGTCGCGACCGGCCAGGCGGCGCGCGCCGCCACCCACATCCACAACCGCCTGCCGCCCGCGCTGCGCCACGCCGTGGCAACGAGTCCGCTGGCGCTGCACAACGAGGCGGCCTGACCATGGCGAAGATCGACCTGACCGACTACACGCTGGGCGAGCTGAAAGGCTTGCTGTTCGACATCGACAAGGAAATCCGCGACCGCCAGCAGCAGGAAGTCGGCAAGGCGCGCGAACGCATTCTCGCCATCGCGCGCGACGCCGGCCTGCCGACCGAACAGCTGCTGGCCGGCACCGTGCCCAAGCCGCGCTACCGCAACCCCCTCGACCCGGCCCAGACCTGGAGCGGACGCGGGCGCCAGCCGAAATGGGTGCTCGACGCCCTGGCCGGCGGCAAGACCCTCGACGAACTCGAGTCGCCCACGCCGGCCGGTTCCTGAGACTTCACCAGGGCAGCGGCTCGCCCCGGTAGTCGAGAAACAGCTGCCGTCCCGATCCCATGTGCCGCTCGAGCTGGTCGGCCACGCCGCGCACGCTGGTGTCGACGTCGGTCTCGGCTGCCACCGTGCCGTCCAGCGTGCCCATCGCCGTCGCCGCCCAGCCCGGGTGGATGTTCAGCACGGTAGCGCCCAGGGGCGCCAGTTCGGCATACAGGCCACGGCTGAGCATGTTCGCAGCCGCCTTGCTGGCGCGGTAGAGTTCGAGCCCGCCCTCAAGATTGCCGGCGATGCTGGCGCGGTGCGAACTCATGAAGGCCACCGTGCCGCCAGGCGCCAGGCAGGGCAACAACCACCGCGCCAGCCTGAACGGCCCCACGGCATTGGTCTGGAAGATGGTATTCCACTCCTCGGTGCTGGCGTCCGCGGCCGACTGGTGCAGCGGTCCATAGATCCCGGCGTTGAGGAACGCCACGTCCAGCAGCGGCCCCTGCGCCGCGAGACGCTCGGCGAAACGACGCGATTCTGCGGCGTCGGTGACGTCGACCATGCCGGTGGCCAGGCGGCCCGGATGGGCTTGTCCCAGCGCCCGCAGGGCCGCGTCGTCCGTGCCGGCTCTCGCCGTCCCGGTCACATGCCAGCCGCGCGCCAGCAACTGCCCCGCCAGGCCGAGGCCCAGCCCGCGTTCCGCACCCACGATGACGATACGCTTCATGATGGTTTCCTTTCAGATGGTCGTGTAGCCGCCGTCGGCATTGACGACGGCGCCGGTAATGAAACTGGCCCGGCTCGATGCCAGCCAGACGATGACGTCGGCGATTTCCGCCGGCTGCGCGACGCGCCCCAGCAGGTGGGCGGCGCCGAAGCCGGCGAGGGTGGCGCGGCTGTCTGCCGGGGCGCCGCCCAGAAAGCCGGTCTCGACGACGCCGGGCGCGACCGCGTTGACGCGCACCCCGGCGGCACCCGCTTCCACGGCCAGCACCCGCGTCAGCTGGTTGATGGCCCCCTTTGACGCCGAATACGCCGCCAGGCCCTGCATGCCCACGAGGGCGCCGATCGAACTGA
>CAJYQM010000317.1 GCA_913777025.1 uncultured Massilia sp.
GCGCTGCGGTAGGCCAGCCGCCCCAGCTCGATGCCGATGTCGGTGACGATGCCGGTCATGTGGGTGGTGCGGATCTCGGCCCGGGTCAGCTTGGTCACGAGCGCGTTCTGGAGGCCCATCATGAAGCACAGCAGCATGACGGTGGCCGGCACGAACAGGCCGTCGATCGCGGACAGGCGCGCCCCGAGCACGCCGAAGACCAGCAGCAGCACGGCCTCCAGCAGCAGCGGCAGCGCGTATTCGCTGGCCAGCCGGCGCCGGCGCGCATGGTTGACCATCACGGAGGTGGCGGCCGCGCCCAGCAGGAAGCACAGCAGCGCGCCGAAAGCATCCAGCACCAGGTCGGCCGCGCCGAGGGCCAGGCTGTCGGCCGCGTTCGAGACGATGCCGGTCATGTGCGAGGTGTACTGGTGGACGGCGAGGAAGCCGCCGGCATTGATGGCGCCGGCAACGAAAGCGAGGAACAGGCCGAGGTGCGCATTCGCGCGGCGGGTGCGCACCTGGGCCGTCAAGGTGCGGGCATAATGCATGGGCACGGCGGATTCCTTCCCGAAACACGATCCTGTCAGCAATAGTAATCCACCGGACATTGAACAGCGAGAGCGGCATCGCGGCGGCGTGGCTATAATTGACATCCTTACGCCCGAGACCTCATCTGATAACGCCGTGAATCCACATCTCGACAGCCTGCACCCCTACCCGTTCGAAAAGCTGCGCCAGCTGTTTGCCGGCGTCACGCCGAATCCCGACCTGGCCCCCATCAGCCTGGGCATCGGCGAGCCGAAGCACACGACGCCCGCCTTCATCCAGAAAGCGCTGACGCACAGCCTGGCCGGCCTGGCCGTCTACCCGACCACGCACGGCGGCGAACCGCTGCGCGCGGCGATCGCCGGCTGGCTGGAACGCCGCTACGGCATCCCGCCGCTGGACCCGGCCACGATGGTCTTGCCGGTGAATGGTTCGCGCGAGGCGCTGTTCGCGATCGCCCACTGCGTCATCGACAGTGCGAAGCCGGAGGCGCTGGTGGTGTGCCCGAACCCGTTCTACCAGATCTACGAGGGCGCGGCCTACCTGTCCGGCGCCCAGCCGTATTTCGTGAACTCGGAGCCGGCGCGCAACTTCGGCTGCGACTACGGCAGCGTGCCCGACGAGGTCTGGCAGCGCGTGCAGCTGCTCTACGTCTGCTCGCCGGGCAACCCGACCGGCGCCGTGCTGACGCTGGACGACTGGCGCGAACTGTTCGCCCTGTCCGACCGCCACGGCTTCGTGATCGCGGCCGACGAGTGCTATTCCGAGATCTATTTCGGCGCCACGCCGCCGCTGGGCGCGCTGGAAGCCGCGCACCAGCTGGGCAGGAGCAGCGGCGAGCAACCGTACAACAACCTGATCGTCTTCTCCAGCCTGTCCAAGCGCTCGAACGTGCCGGGCCTGCGCTCGGGCTTCGTCGCCGGCGACCCACGGCTGCTCAAGACCTACCTGCTGTACCGTACCTACAGCGGCGGCGCGATGTCGCCGATCGTGCAGGCGGCCTCGATCGCGGCCTGGAACGACGAGGCCCATGTGCAGGAAAACCGCAACCTGTACAAGGAAAAGTTCAGCCTGATCACGCCGCTGCTGAAGCAGGTGATGGACGTCGAATTGCCCGACGCCGGCTTCTACCTGTGGGCCGACGTGCGCCGCAGCGGCCTGTCGGACACCGAATTCGCACGCGGCCTGTACGCCGAATATAATGTCACGGTTTTACCGGGCAGCTACCTGGCGCGCGACGCGCACGGGACCAACCCGGGACGCAACCGTATCCGCATGGCGCTGGTCGCCGGCGTGGACGAAGGACTGGAAGCGGCCAACCGCATCAATCAGTTCTGCAAAAGCCTGAAAGCCGCCTGAAGGCTTCCCTGAAAAAGATTCACAACTGAATAGTAGATCCATCATGACCCAACAACTCCAGAGCATCATCGACACCGCGTGGGAACAGCGCGCGGACTTCAGCCCTTCCTCGGCCCCTGCCGAAGTGCGCGACGCCGTGGCCCACGTGCTGGCCGGCCTCGACGCAGGCAGCCTGCGCGTGGCGCAGAAGATTGGTGCCGAGTGGATCGTCAACCAGTGGATCAAGAAGGCCGTCCTGCTGTCGTTCCGCCTGGAAAACAACGTGCCGGTCGAAGGCGGCGGCATGCAGTTCTACGACAAGGTCCCGACCAAGTTCGCCGACTACACCGCCGAAGACTTCGCCAAGGGCGGCTTCCGCGTGGTGCCGCCGGCCGTCGCCCGCCGCGGCTCCTTCATCGGCAAGAACGTGGTCCTGATGCCGTCCTACGTCAACATCGGCGCCTACGTCGATGAAGGCACCATGGTCGACACCTGGGCCACTGTCGGCTCCTGCGCCCAGATCGGCAAGAACGTCCACCTGTCCGGCGGCGTCGGCATCGGCGGCGTGCTGGAACCGATGCAGGCCAACCCGACCATCATCGAAGACAACTGCTTCATCGGCGCCCGTTCGGAAATCGTCGAAGGCGTGATCGTCGAAGAGAACTCGGTGATCTCGATGGGCGTGTACATCGGCCAGTCGACCAAGATCTACAACCGCGAAACCGGCGAAGTCACCTATGGCCGCGTGCCGTCGGGTTCCGTCGTGGTCTCGGGTTCGCTGCCGTCCGCCGACGGCAAGTACAGCCTGTACTGCGCCGTGATCGTCAAGCGCGTGGATGCGCAGACGCGTTCGAAAACCGGTATCAACGAACTGCTGCGCGGCGTGTAATACCCGGCGTTCACTGGAACGCCAGCTAGATCGGAAGAGCGTCGTGTAGGGAAAGAGTGTATCCTG
>CAJYQM010000318.1 GCA_913777025.1 uncultured Massilia sp.
AGCCTGGGCCAGTGCTGCGGCGGCGTCGTGCACCTCGCCTTCGAGCGCGTCGACCGGGACCACCTGGCCGGGCTGGCCGCGCGCCCGCTGGAGGACAGCTGGCGCCTGGTCGCGCTCGATGGCGCGCCCGACATCGCCTTGCTCGACGGGGCAGGGCGCCCGGTGCGGGGCGGCCCGGCGCCGGCTTTCGAGCGCGCCGACGGCACCCACGTGCTGCGCGACGAGGCTGGCCGGCGCTGGCTGGCCGACTTCGTGGAAGCCCCGCGTGCCCACCTGATGCTGTTCGGCGCCGGCCACGTCGGCGCCGCCATCGTGCGTGCGCTGGGCGACTTGCCCTGCCGCGTGACCTGGGTCGACGAACGCGACGACCTGTTTCCGTCTACAATCCCGCACAATGTCACGGTCGAGGCGACCGACACGCCGGAGGCGCTGGCCGAAGGCGCGGCGCCCGGCACGAGTTTCCTGGTCATGACGCACAGCCATGCGCTCGACCAGCGCCTGGCCGAGACCATCCTCAAGCGCCCGGGCCAGGACTGGTTCGGCCTGATCGGCTCCAGCACCAAACGCGCGCAATTCGAGCGCCGCCTGCGCGAACGCGGGGTCGGGCAGGCGCGCCTGGACGCGATGGTGTGCCCGATCGGCATTCCCGGCATCGAAGGCAAGCCGCCCGCCGTGATCGCCGTCGCGGTCGCCGCGCAATTGCTGATGGTCTGGGAAGCCCACGTTTCCAACGAAAGAATCTGAGGTCGACTGCTACCAATAACGTGCAGGCCTACCGTGCGAGCCTGCTGCACTTCCACGCCGATCCGGCTTTTGCCGAGCACGCCCACACCTGGATCGAGGATGGCCTGCTGGTCGTCGAGAATGGCCATGTGAAAGCCGCCGGCGATTACGCCCTGCTGTCCGCGACGCTGGCGCCGGAGACGCCGGTCGTCGATTACCGCGGCAAGATCATCACGCCCGGCTTCATCGACACCCACCTGCATTTCCCGCAGACCGACATGATCGCCTCGCCGGCGCCCGGCCTGCTGCCCTGGCTCGAGACCTACACCTTCCCGACCGAGCGCCAGTTCGGCGATCCGCTGCATGCCCGCGCGACCGCCGACTTCTTCCTCGACGAGCTGCTGCGCAACGGCACCACCACGGCGCTGGTCTACTGCAGCGTGCACAAGGCATCGGCCGAGGCCTTGTTCGAAGCGAGCAGCGCGCGCAACCTGCGCATGGCCGGCGGCAAGGTGCTGATGGACCGCAACTGCCCGGACTTCCTGCAGGACACGGCCGACCTGCGCGAGAGCGAAGAATTGATCCAGCGCTGGCACAACAAGGGCCGCAACCTGTACGCCATCACCCCGCGCTTCGCCCCGACCTCGACCGAAGCCCAGCTGGCCGCCACCGGGGAACTGGCGCAGGCCTATCCGGACACCTTCATCCAGACCCACGTCTCGGAAAACGAGGACGAGTGCCGCTGGGTCGGCGAACTGTTCCCGCAGCGCCGCAGCTACCTGGACGTGTACGAGCACTACGGCCTGATGCGTCCGCGCGCGATGTTCGGCCACTGCATCTGGCTGGACGACACCGACTTCGCGCGCCTGGCCGAGACCGGGTCGGCGATCGCCCATTGCCCGACCTCGAACCTGTTCCTGGGCAGCGGTTTGTTCGACATCGCGCGGGCCGACAACGCGGGTGCGATGGTCTCGCTCGGGACCGACGTCGGCGGCGGCACATCGTTCTCGATGTTGCAAACCATGAATGAAGCGTATAAAGTTGCGCGATTGAAAGGCAGCTATCTCCCGGCCCTGCGCATGTTCTACCTGGCCACGCTGGGCGCCGCGCGCAGCATGCGGCTCGAGGGTTCGATCGGGCACTTCGAGCCCGGCGCCGAGGCGGACTTCATCGTCCTCGACCCCAGGGCCACGCAGCTGCTGGAACGCCGCACCTCGCATTGCGACACGCTCGAGGAAACGCTGTTCGCGCTGGCCCTGCTGGGCGACGACCGTGCGATCCGCGCCACTTATGCGGCGGGTGCACTGGTTCATGAGCGGAGCGCATGAATCGGCTGCCTGGGATCGTGGATCCCGACCGTCCAACCCTAGCCGAGATGTATTCATGAAGCCGAACACCCTGAGCAGCAGCCTGCTGATCGCCCTTGCCGCATTGGCCGCCTCGAACGCCGGCGCGCGTCCGCCGGCGGTGAAAGCGTCCGTCGCCGCAAACGAAGCCGCCACCTCGCGTCACTACGCCGCGCTGATCGCCGGCACCGAGCCGAAGACGGCCGAGCTGACCCTGTTCTTCTCGCAGATGCCGAAGGGCGGCGACCTGCACCATCACTATTCGGGTGCGATCTACGCCGAGACCTATGTCGACTTCCTCGACAAGCAGGGCTACTGCGTCAACAAGCATACCTACCGCGTCGAGACCGACAAGGCCGTCATCGACGCCGAGCGCGCCAAGGCCCCGGCCGCGCGCAACTGCCTGACGACCGCCGAGGTGTACGCGGACGACGCCACCTGGCGCGAACTGCTGCAGCGCTGGTCGAGCAAGGACTTCGCCAACCACGGCGCGCTGAACCCGCCGCCGGACCGCCAGTTCTTCCAGACCTTCGGCTACTTCGGCCCGGTCTCGAACGCCAACTTCCACGAAGGCCTGGTCGAGATCAAGAACCGCGCCGTGCGCGAAAACGTCGGCTACATCGAGACCATGTTCAAGATGTCGCCCTTCGTCGTCGACAAGGACTTCGACGAGCAGGCCTGGAAGAACATCGCCAACGATGCCGCCTTCGACGCCCAGATGCGCGCCTGGATGAACGCCCTCGACCAGGATTCGGGATTCAAGGCGAAGATTGCCGATTTCGTGGCCAGGATCGACGAAGCCGCCGCCGGCATCGACGACGACAACTTCACCATGCGCTACCAGACCTACGTGCTGCGCCTGCTGAACCCGTCGCAGGTGTTTTCCTCAATGCTGGCCGGTTTCAAGGCGGCGGCCAACGGCGGCAAAATCGTGGGCGTCAACATCGTCGGCCAGGAAAGCAACATGGTCTCGATGCGCGACTACACGATGCACATGAAGATGTTCCGCTTCCTGAAGTCGGTGTACCCGGACGTGAAGGTGGCGCTGCACGCCGGCGAGCTGGCCCTCGGCGACGTGCCGCCGGAAGACCTGCAGTACCACATCGACGAAGCCCTGAACCTGGCCCACGCCAACCGCATCGGCCACGGCATCGACCTGGCCCACGAGTCGAACGCCCCGGCGATCATGAAGACCATGCGCGAGAAGGACATCCCGGTCGAGATCAACCTGACCTCGAATGCCTTCATCAATGGCGTGAAGGGCGAGAACCACCCGGTGACCCTGTATCGCAAATACGGCGTGCCCTACGTGATCTCGACCGACGATGCCGGCGTCACCCGGCACAACCTGTCGGGCGAGTACGTGCTGTTCGCCAGCCGCTACAAGCCGAGCTATGCGGAACTGAAGAAGGCCTCGTACAACAGCATCCGCTACAGCTTCCTGGACCAGGCCGACAAGACCCGCCTGACGCGCCAGCTCGATGCGCGCTTCGCCAGGTTCGAGGCCGGTGTCGCCGCGCTCGATCGCACCAGCGTGAAGCGCTGATGCCGGCAGCGCACCCGCGCTGAACTCTCCCGGGGCCGGCGGCAGCAATGCCGCCGGCCTCGTCATTTCTGGGCCCCGCCCAAAGCCAACCATGGCAAAACTGTATATGTTTATGCCGTCTGTGTGGCCTTCTCGCTACAAATCTCGCGCTTTCTCACGTCGTTTGCCTAAAAAACAAGCGAAAAGATTTCATTGAAGAATGCGGACCTTATAATCCCGCCGTGCCATTTACAGAGTGAAAACCATCTCCGCACGCGATTTCCTGCCTATTTTTTCGGCGACTTATATGCGCAAGCTATAAATTTTCGAAGGAAAACATATTTGTCAGGGGTATTTACCTTGATGCATATTGGCCTTTTGTTAATCAAAAACAAGACGAAAACCGGCAAGTCGTGGCTGTAACAGCCATGACATATGAGACCGCTAGAATCGCGTGCGCCGCCCTTTGCCGGTGCAGTCGCCGGACGATTGCACTGTAAAGAGGCGAGGCAAAAAGATACACGAACGAGGGCGTCTGGCCGTCGAACTAGGGTTTGTAGTACTGAGAGCGAAACTTCGGTTTCTAAACACAACTATTAGTCTTTGGGGTTTATTAAATGATCTATCAAAAACGGATCCAGCTGACCAAGCTGGCGCTGGCTCTGTCGGTGGCGCTGGCCGGGGCTCCGGCTCTGGCGCAGAACACGACGTCGGCAGTCGGCGGACGTATCACCGCACCGGACGGCTCGCCCGCCGCCGGTGCCTCGGTGCAGATTGTCCATACCGAATCCGGCTCGGTCAGCACCGTCACCACGGACGCTGAAGGCCGCTACGTTGCACGCGGCCTGCGTACCGGCGGTCCGTACACGATCATCATCACCAAGAACGGCCAGACCGAACGCCGCGAAGGCATCATGCTGCAGCTGGCGGAAACCGCCGCGGTGGACGCCACCATCGGCGCCCCGATGCAGACCGTGAACGTCTCCGGCAACCGCGCGCGCGCCGAGATCTTCAACCGCAACAGCATGGGCACCGGCACTGCTATCAGCAACGCCCAGCTGCAGACCCAGGCCTCGATCAACCGCAACCTGCAGGACTACGCACGTGCCGACCCCCGCGTGTCGCAGACCGACAAGGAGCGTGGCGAAATCTCGGTCGCCGGCCAGAACTCGCGCTTCAACTCGATGACCGTCGACGGCGTCGCCATCAACGACACCTTCGGCCTGGAAGCCAACGGCAGCCCGACCGCCCGCCAGCCGATCTCGATCGAAGCGATCCAGTCGGTGCAGGTGAACATCGCCAACTACGACGTGACCCAGAAGGGCTACACCGGCGGCAACATCAACGCCGTGACCAAGTCCGGTACCAACACCCTGCGCGGTGGCGTGTATGGCGTGTACCGTGACGACCGCATGTCGGGCAAGCGCTACAACGTCGCCAGTGGCCAATACAGCGAACCGCCCGAGTTCAAGGAAAAGACCCGCGGCGTCTGGGCCAGCGGTCCGATCATCCAGGACAAGCTGTTCTTCTACGCCCTGAGCGAAGAGACCAAGTCGACCCGCAGCGCTCCCGACTTCGGCTACGTCGGCCAGGGCCAGGGCACCACCGTCGGCATCACCCAGAACGAGATCACCCAGTTCCAGAACCTGGCCAAGAGCCAGTACGGCATCGACCTGGGCGCCCCCGTCAGCGGCGGCGGCCAGCTGACCTCGCGCGAGCAGATGATCAAGGCCGACTGGAACATCAGCGACAACCACCGCGCCAACATCCGCTACCAGCGCACCACCCAGTCCGAGCCGCAGTTCCCGAGCTTCTCGGCCACCGGCATCTCGCTGGGTTCCTACGTGTACCAGCAGAACAAGGAAATCGAGACCCTGGTCGGCCAGGTGTTCTCGGACTGGACCCAGTCGTTCTCGACCGAGTTCCGCGCTTCCTCGCGCGATTATGATTCGGTACCGAAGAATAACTCGCGCCTGCCGACCCTGGGCTTCCAGCTGAGCGGCCCGCTGCCGGCCGACGCGCCGAGTGGCACCCGCACCGGCAACCGCTTCATCAATGCCGGTACCGAGATGTCGCGCCAGCAGAACGTGCTGGGTACGCGTACCCAGGACTACTACGGCGGCGCCAACTGGACCGTCGGCGACCACGAGATCAAGTTCGGCGCCGACTACCAGAACAACAAGATCTACAACGCCTTCCTGCAGAACGTCTACGGCAACTACACCTTTGCCTGCGACAACAACTTCAGCTATCAAGCGTTCACCAGCGCCTCGAACCGTAACGGCACGATCAACTGCACCTCAGCAACGCTGGCCCAGGTCGAAGCTGCCGTGCTGGAAAACTTCCGCCGCGGCCGTCCGACTTCGTACACGCTGCAGCAGGCTAATGCCGGCTACACGTTGAACGACGCCGTCGCCCAGTTCGAGATGAGCAGCACCGGCCTGTTCCTGCAAGACACTTGGCGCTTCAACAAGCAGTTGACCCTGAACTACGGTTTCCGCGTCGACCAGCTGGGTACCAACAAGTCGCCGATCCGCAACGCTGCCGTGGCAACGCCGCTGGTCGCCGGCAACGCCGCCACCAACGTCCGTAACAGCGGCGGTTTCGGCCGCGACAACACCGTCACGCCGGACGGCCAGAAGCTGTTCCAGCCGCGCTTTGGCTTCAACTACCGCTTCGACAGCAAGCGCATGATGCAGCTGCGCGGTGGCGCCGGCCTGTTCCAGGGCGCGGCGGCAGCTGTCTGGCTGGCCAACCCGTACCAGAATGCCGGTATCGCCACCAGCAGCATCAACTGCTCGGGCACGGGCAACAGCCGCTGCCCGACCAGCGATGGCACGTTCAGCCCGAACCCGGATACCCAGAAGACGCCGGTTGATGTAAACGGCCGACCGCTCGCCTCGTCGACCGCCAGCGTCGACCTGCTGGATCCAAGCCTGCGCCAGCCGTCGAACTGGAAAGCCAACCTGGCCTTCGAGATGGAACTGCCGTGGTACGGCCTGGTGGCCGGCGCCGAAGCGCTGTACATCAAGACCAAGGATGGCATCTACTACCAGAACCTGAACCTGGGTACGCCGGGCAAGATCGGCACCGATGGCCGTCCGCTGTACTATACCCAGACCATCGGCGCGAATGGCCTGCCGACCGGCGGCCTGGCGCAGCGCTGCTGGAGCGTGGGTGCCGACACCGTCACCCAGACGTCCGGCTGCACCAACACCGCCAAGGCACTGAGCAACGTCGGCTTCGGCAACGTGCTGATGGCCAGCAACACGGACAAGGGCGAAAGCCGCCTGGAAACCCTGTCGCTGAGCTACCCGATGACCCGCGGCCTGGGCTGGTCGATCGCCGCCACCCACACCTACGCGACCGAAGTCTCGAACCTGAGCTCGTCGACCTCGAGCTCGAACTACGGCGCGCGCGCTTCGTTCAACCCGAATGAAGAAATCGCAGCGAACTCGTCCTACCTGGTCAAGAACCGCGTCAATGCGATGGTCAACTTCGAGAAGGCCTTCTTCTCGAACCTGAAGACCCGCTTTGGCCTGTTCTACGAAGGCCGTACCGGCAAGCCGTACAGCTGGACCTACAAGAACGACCTGAACGGCGACGGCACCAACAACAACGACCTGATGTACATCCCGAAAGCTTTCGGTTCGGGTGAAGTCGTGTTCGCCGGCGACACCGCGACCAACCACGCCAACGAGCAGCGTTTCTGGGACATCGTCAACGGCAACAAGACCCTGCGCAATGCCGCCGGTGGCGTCGTGAGCCGCAACGGTGACTTCACGCCGTGGACCAACAGCTTCGACGTGCGCGTCAGCCAGGAACTGCCGGGCATGTTCTCGCGTAACAAGGCACGCCTGACCCTGGACATCTTCAACGTCGGCAACCTGCTGAACAAGAAGTGGGGCCACATCAACGAGGTGCCGTTCGCTTCCCAAGGCGGCTACACCCGCGGCTTTGTCGACTACGCCGGCCTGGATAGCCAGGGCCGCTATGTCTACGCCGTGCGCTCCAAGGCGGACGACTACAACATCCGCCAGGTCAAGGGCGAATCGCAGTGGGCAGCGCAAGTCACCTTCAACTACGAGTTCTGATTGCCTGAACACGTAAGTTGATGGTCGAGACGGCCGGTGGCGACACCGGCCGTTTTTCTTTATATGGAAGGCCGTTTTTCGGGCCGCGTAAAGACCCGCGACTGCCTGCTTGCATGCAATAATTCCGGTCGCACTTCGGGTCGCCCTGCGCGCGCCCCTTCCCGCAACAAGATAAGGTTTGACACTCCATGATTGTTTCCCGTCCCGTCCGTACCGGCCTGACCGCGCTGGCCGCGGCCCTGGCGCTGGCCGGCTGCGCCTCACCCCCCGCCACCCGTGGCCCCGTCGAGCTCAACCTGGTCGCCATCAACGACTTCCACGGCAACCTCGAAGCCAGCAAGTACACGCTGAAGAACAACGGCAGCGACAACAAGGAAACCATCCAGGCGGGCGGCATCGACGTGCTGGGCGGCGCGCTGGACGCTTTCCGCAAGGAAGACAAGGATTTGCTGTTCGTCGCCGCGGGCGACCTGGTCGGCGCCAGCCCGGCGTTGTCCTCGATGTGGGCCGACGAACCGAGCATCGTCGCCATGAACCGCATGGGCCTGGTCGCCAGCTCGCTCGGCAACCACGAGTTCGACCAGGGCAGCAAGGAATTGCTGCGCCAGCAGCACGGCGGCTGCGATTCGCCGCGGCCCGCCAAGGCGTGCCAGTTGAGCAAGGATTTCAAGGGCGCGGGCTTTACCTACCTCGCCACCAACGTGATCGACCAGTCCACCGGTAAAAGCCTGGTGCCGGGCTGGCGCATCGTCGACGTCAAGGGCGTCAAGGTCGGCCTGATCGGCGCCGTGCTGCAGGACATGGCCTCGGTCACCGTCGGCTCGGCCATCAAGGGCCTGGCCTTCCCGGACGAAGCCGAATCGATCAACAAGGTGCTGCCGGAGATGCGCGCCCAGGGTGCGCAAGTCTTCGTGGTGCTGATCCACGAAGGCGGCCACACCGGCGAAGCCTTCGACAAGGTGTTGTGCGACGGCCTCGAAGGCCCGATCGTGAACATCGTCAGGAAGCTCGACCCGGCGATCCGCCTGGTCATCACCGGCCACTCGCACAAGGGTTACCTGTGCAAGGTCGACGGCCGCGTGGTCACCCAGGCCGACGCCATGGGCCACCTGCTGTCGCGCATCAAGATGACGGTCGACCCGGTCTCCGGCAAGGTCGAGGATATCACCGTGCGCAACGTGGTGATGCAGCCGGGCGCGTTCACGCCGGACGCCCAGCTCGGCGCCTACCTGGCGGACGTGCGCGCGCGCAGCGCGGCCGAACTGGCCAAGCCGGTGGCGCGCATCGCTTCCCCGTCGGTGGCGCGCAAGGAAGACGACAACGGCGTGGCGCCGCTGGGTACCGTGATCGCCGACGCCGCGGTGGCCGCCATGCGCGCGCAGGGCGTGCAGGTCGGCTTCATGAATCCGGGCGGCATCCGCAAGGACCTGGAAGCGGGCGAGGGCGGGGTGGTCAGCTTCGGCCAGGCCCAGGCCGTCCTCCCGTTCGGGAACACGCTGGTGGCAATGGACCTGACCGGCGCCCAGCTGCGCGCGCTGCTCGAACAGCAGTGGCAGCGCCAGGGTAACGGCTACATGCTGCAGACGTCGAGCAGCCTGTCCTACCAGTGGGACAGCACCCGTCCGGCTGGCCAGCGCGTCTTGCCAGCCAGCCTGAAGGTGAACGGCAAGCCGGTCGAAGACGGCAAGACCTACCGCGTGGTCGCCAACAACTTCCTGGCCGATGGCGGCGACAATTTCCCGATGTTCGCCAAGGGCACGAACCGCGTCGAGACGCAGTTGCGCGACCTCGATGCGCTGGTCGCGTTCCTGAAACAACACACCGAGCTTGGCGCTGCCTCGATGGCCGCCGACAAGCGTATCCAGAAGCTGCGCTAAACCTATGATGCCCTGTCCAATCCAAGGAAAGACAATGAAAAAACTCGCATTCGTACTCGCGCTGGCAAGCGCATTCGTGTCGATGGACGCCGGCGCCTGGGGCAACGACGGCCACCGCGCCGTCGGCTCGATCGCCGACAAGCTGCTCAAGGGCAGCAAGGCCGAACAGCAGATCAAGGCCATCCTGCTGCCGGGCGAAACCCTGGAATCGGTCGCCAGCTGGCCGGACTGCGTGAAGGGCACCTACTGCGGCCCGCAGACCCCGGACATGATCGAGTACGTGAACGCCAACCCGAAGCACAGCGAGTACCACTACACCGACGTGCCGTACCAGCTGGACCACTACCACGACCACGGCGTGGGCACGGCCGACGACGACATCGTGCAGACGCTGAAACAGGCGATCGCCGTCCTGCAGGGCAAGGATACGCCGGAGACGAACCCGCACAAGTTCACGAAACGCCAGGCGCTGATCCTGATCACCCACCTGACCGGCGACATCCACCAGCCGCTGCACGTGGGCGCGGCCTTCGTGTCGAAAGAAGGCAAGTTCGTGGTGCCGAAGACCCAGGCCGAGGTCGACGAAGCGGCGATCTTCGATTCGCGCGGCGGCAACAACTTCCTGATGGACGACGAGAAGCTCGAGCGCATCAGCGGCAGGCTGATCCCGCCGTCGGACGAGCCGCCGGTGATCAAGCCGGGCGTACCCAAGGCGCTGACCAAGCCCTTCCACTCCTACTGGGACACCACCACCGTCAACTACGCCTTCCGCCGCATCGGCACCAAGACCCCGCGCCAGTTTGCCGAGGCCGCGATCGAGAGCCAGCCGAACGTGCTGAAGAACACCGGCGCGCTGTCGACCTGGCCCTATCAATGGGCCGACGATGCGCTGGTCGTATCGAAGCAGGCGTACAAGGACGTCACCATCGGCAAGCTGACTCCGCAGACCAGCAAGAAGGGCGAGACCTATTACACCTGGAATCTGGAAGTGCCGGAAGACTACCCGGTGCCCAGCTCGGCGATCGCCAAGACCCAGCTGATCAAGAGCGGCTACCACCTGGCGCAACTGCTGCAGGCGATCTGGCCAGACGCCAAGTCCTGACCTGCCTGAAGCGGCAAGCAGCCGCCGCATGCCGCAAGGTGTGCGGCGGTTTTTTTATCGCCGGCGCACTGTGCGCGCACGCGCATCGCTAGAATGGCGCTTGTTCATTTCACAATCCGCCTACGATGCCCATTCGACCGCTTCACGCCCTTGCCGGCGCCTTCCTGCTTCCTCTCGCCGCCCACGCCGCCGAACCCGTCGAGACCGCCCAGCCTGCGGAGCGCAACTTGCCGCTGTGGGAAGTCGGCGTCGGCGCCGCCGGCTTCAGCACGCCGGCCTATCCGGGCGCCGACGACCGTTCGAACCGCGGCCTGGTGCTGCCCTACGTGCTGTACCGCGGCAAGGTGCTGCGCGCCGACCAGAACGGCGTCGGCGCGCGCCTGCTGAACACGGACAAGGTCGAATTCGACATCGGCTTCGCCGGCTCGCTGCCGGCCGCGTCGGACGACGTCGATGCGCGCCGCGGCATGCCGGACCTGGGCACGCTGCTCGAATTCGGTCCGCGCGTGCGCTACAAGTTCGCCGACATGGGCGAGCAGGGCAGGCTGCGTCTCGAGCTGCCGCTGCGCGCCGTGATCGAAGCGCGCGGCGGCCTGCGGCGCCAGGGCTGGACCATGGAGCCGCGGCTGGTGTGGGAAAAGCGCGGAGAAGGTGCGCGCTGGACCCTCGAAGGCCAGCTCGGCGCCGTGTTCGGCGACCGTCGCATCAACCGTTATTTCTATGAAGTCGAGCCGCAGTACGCCACCCCGGATCGTCCTGCCTATCACGCGGATGGCGGGCTGCTGCTGGTGCGTACGGGCTTGTTCGGGACTTGGCGCATGAATCCGGACGTGCGCGTGTTCGGGTTCGTGCGTTACGAGTCGTATTCGGGGGCGGCGAACCAGGACAGTCCGCTGATGAAGAAGTCGACGGGGACGTCGGCTGGCCTTGGCTTCGCGTGGACTTTCGCGCGCTCGGCGGCGCGGGCTTACGTCAACGAATAATCCGGCCGCGCCCATCGACGGCGCATGTCGCTGCTGTGAGCGAGAAAAATCTCATATAGCTGAGCCGCTGGTTGTCGCCAATGTTGCATACGAACATCCTTGGCATCAGAATACCTTGAACCTCAAACCTTCTACTTTAGATTGTGCGACAATGAGACATGGCTAAAACGACTACCACAAGTGTTGCGGCGAAGAAGCCGGCTGCTAAAAAGGCAACCGCAAAAGCGGCGGCGCCGGCGCGCGTGGGGCGCACCGTTTCCGCAAGGGCAGTCGCTTCTGCAGAGGCTTCCCCTCCGCGAAAAACGACTTACGCAGCTTTGGTCCGCCGACTGGCTAAAGATTACGGTGTTAAAGTTGCTGAGGCACCGGTCGCTTCGCCCGTCAACCCTTACCGTGCAAGCGATGCGGTAACTAAAAAAGCTTTGCAAGGCGCTGGCGTTTTGACCCGCTACGGTAATTTGGCCCCGCACTTGAAGTGAAGACCGGGCAGCTCGTAATAGCTTATCACGGCTGTGATATCACTCTGCGTGACGATCTCGTCAGTGGATGTGTTACTGAACTCAACCCGAGTGCAAACAAGTACGATTGGCTTGGCGGCGGCGCCTATTTTTTCGAGAACGATTACAAGCGCGCGTTGATGTTTGCGAGCGCTGCACAAGCCAATCCTACGAAGCGTTTCACGAAACATCCAATCGCGACGCCAGCGGTCGTTGGTGCAATCCTACAATTCGATTTCATTCTAGACATGACTTCGCAAGAGGGCATTGAAGAATATTGCCTTGCATATGAAGCAATGGTTGCGTATCTGACTGCCAACGACCTTCCAGAACCAAAAAACTCGAAGGCTAATGACGATGATGAAGACATCATTGTCCGTCAGTTGGATAGCGATGTATTTAACTTCATGCATGAAATTCGCGAGAATACTGGTCAACCTATGTTTCAAGCCGTGCGATCAGCATTCCCGCAAGGCGAAGCAGTCGCACCGTCTTCAGCTTTCAAACGAAGTTCGCACATTCAAATTGCTCTGCGAGAAAACGCCTGCGTCCGTGCTTGGTTCTTGCCGTCTGGCGCAAAGCTTATGACTGAAGACCAATACGCCACCGCCAAATCGAAACTCGTCGCAGCTAAAGCGAGTTATTCTGCTCAGAAACCACGCGTACGAGCTAAGAATACCTAACAAAGCGTCAGTCGATGCAGCGCCACGCACTTCGTCGAGCGAGCTTTAGGCGCTGAAGGGCGACTCTTGCACCAAGTCAGGTTGTAGGATTTTACAGAGAGTTTTACAGCCATCGATTTCCCGCTTTGGCCGAATCCGGCTGTTCGACTCAACATGGCACGCTGCAGCATTGCATGTACTGCAGCGAGCACAGTCCGAACTTACGGCTTCACGAACTTAAGCGCCATGCAGTCGCTCTCGCCGATCGCCTGGTATTTATCACGGTCCTGGCCGCTTGGCCAGCATCGGCGGCAGCGCCCATACGCCGCCCTTGTGGTGAGCCTGTCTTTCGGATTGGCGTTGATGTCCGATTTCGTGACCAGCTTGAAGCCGCCCGGCAATCATCGTCCCCCTGCCTGTCGTCAAGTCAACGAGAAGGGCCCCAAAAGACAACGGGGCTGGCAACGCCGTATGTGCGGCGTGGCCAGCCCCGGGGGCAAGGCGAAAGCGGATCAGCGCGACTTGACGAAGGGCTTGCCCGCCGCCTTCGGCGCCACCGACTTGGCCATGAAACCGGCCAGCACGATCACGGTGACCACATACGGGATCATCTGGATCAGCGAACCGGACACCTGGCCGACCACCGGCAAATCGACGCCTTCCAGCTGGATCTGGATCGCGCCGAACAGGCCGAACATCAGGCAGCCCAGCACGGTGTGCAGCGGACGCCAGTTGCCGAACACCAGGGTGGTCAAGGCCAGGTAGCCGGCGCCGGCCGACATGTCGCGCAGGAAGAAGCCGCTCTGGACGATGGCGAGGTAGGCGCCCGAGAACGAGCACAGCACGCCGGCCACCAGCATCGCCAGGTAGCGGGTGCGCTCCACCGACACGCCGGCGGCGTCGGCCGCATGCGGGTTTTCGCCGCAGGCGCGCAGGCGCAGGCCGAAGCGGCTGTGGTAGATCACCCAGTGCACGACCGGAATCAACAGGAAGGCGAGGTAGACCAGCGCCGACTGGCCGCCGATCACGTGGCCGTACAGCCAGCCGATGAAGGGGATGTTGTCGAGCGCCGCGGTACCGGGCAACACGATGTCGAACAGGCGCGCTTCGCGCAGGTCCGGCGTACGGCCGCCTTCATGGAAGAAGAACTGGGCCAGCACGAAGGTCAGGCCGCTCATTGCGATGTTGATCGCGATGCCGCAGACCAGCTGGTTGCCCTTCTGGGTGATCGAGACGAAGGCCTGGACCATGACCAGCGCGACCGACACGGCGATGCCGGCCAGGATGCCCAGCCACGGGTTCTGCGTGGCATAGGCCACCGAGGCCGAGGCAAAGGCCGACGCGAGAATCTTGCCTTCCAGGCCGATGTCGACGACGCCGGACCGTTCCGCGAACAGGCCCGCCATCGCGGCGAACATCAGCACCGGGGCATTGCGGATCGTGGAGACCACGATGCTGGCGATGTGAAAGTCTTCCATTATGCTTCCTTGGTGCTGCGAGTGAGGTTGAGCAGCTTCATGACAACCGGTGCGTAGAAATTCTCCATCGCGCCGCAGAACAGGATGATGAGGCCCTGGATGAAGACGAAGGTCTCCTGCGGGATGTTCGGCTTCTCGAGCGAGAGGTCGAAACCGCCCTGGATCAGCGCGCCGAACAGCACCGAGGACAGGAAGATGCCGACCGGATGCTGGCGGCCCATCAGCGCGATCGCGATGCCGACGAAGCCCGCGCCGGCCGGGAAGTTCAGCGACAGGTAGTGCGTCGAACCCATCACCGAGTTCACGGCGCCCAGGCCCGCCAGCGCGCCCGAGACCAGCATGGTCACGATGATGGTGCGGCTGATCTTGATGCCGGCGTAGTGCGCGGCGTGCGCGTTCAGGCCGGTGGCGCGCAGCTTGTAGCCCCAGGACGAACGCCACACGGCCACGCCGTAGATGACGAGGGCGGCGATCGCCAGCAGCAGGCTGATGTTCAGCGGGGTGTCGCCGAACACCGGCAGCCACTTGTTCAGCAGCGGCAGCGCGGCGCTCTCGGCGAACACGCGCGAGGCCGGGTTCTGCTGGCCTTCCGGGATCAGTTTCAGGATCGCATAGTTCATCAGGCTGGCGGCGATGAAGTTGAACATGATGGTCGTGACCACCACATGGCTGCCGCGTTTGGCCTGCAGGTAGCCCGGGATGAAGGACCACAGTGCGCCGAAGATGGCGGCGCCGATCATCGCGGCCGGGATCAGCAGCCAGCCGGGCAGGCTGGCGTCGAAAGCCAGCACCGCCAGCGTCAGGCCCAGGCCGCCGACGTACATCTGGCCTTCGGCACCGATGTTGAAGAGGCCGGCCTGCATCGCGATCGACACGGCCAGGCCGGCGAAGATGAAGGTGCTGGCGTAGAACAGCGTGTAGCCCAGGCCTTCCGGATCGAGGATGGCGCTGTCGACCAGGATGCGCAGCGAGTCGATCGGGCTTTCGCCGAGCAGGTGGATGACCAGGCCGGCCACGATCAGCGCCGACAGCAGGTTCAGGATGGGCAGGACGAAACCCGTGGCCCAGCGTGGGAGTTCAGTCTTTTTCATGGTTTCGGGTCCGTCATGACTTGTGCAGGCCGCCCATCAACAGGCCGATGCGGGTGGTGTCGAATTCGTCGACCGGCAGGATGCCGGTAATGCGGCCGCCCGACATCACGACGATGCGGTCGGCCAAGGCGCGCACTTCTTCCAGCTCCACCGAGGACAGCAGGATCGCCACGCCCTCGTCGCGCAGGCGCAGCAGCTGGGTGTGGATGCTTTCGATGGTGCCGATGTCGACGCCGCGGGTCGGCTGGCCGATCAGCATCAGCTTGGGCTTGGCCGCGACTTCGCGCGCGATCACGACCTTCTGCTGGTTGCCGCCCGAGAGCAGGCCGATACGCAGGTCCGGATTGTTCGGACGCACGTCGAAGGCTTGCATGAGTCCCGCGCAGCGCTGGGCGATGCGCTTGAAGTCGAACAGGCCCCAACGGTTCTTGACGTGGTCCTGGTAGCCGAACACGGTGTTGTGCATGACCGAGAAATCCTTGATCACGCCGTCGCGCAGGCGGTCTTCCGGCACGTGGCCGATGCCCAGGTCGCGGAAATCGGCAGGCAGGCCGTCGGCATTGGCGCGGCCGGCATAGGGCAGGTCCTGGCCGAGGAATTCGACGCGGCCGGCCGTGGGCAGGCGCATGCCGGACAGGATCTCGAGCAGTTCGCTCTGGCCGTTGCCGGACACGCCGGCGATCGCCACCACTTCGCCCGCGCGCAGCGTGAAGTCGATGTCGGACAGCAGGCTGACGCCGTTGCCGTCCTTGAGCTGCAGGCCGGACACCTTCAGCACCTCGGCACCCGGCTTGTAGGGCGCGCGCGGCAGCTCGCTCTGGATCGGACGGCCGACCATCATGTTGGCCAGCTGTTCCTTGGACGTGTCGCGCGTCTGCACGGCGCCGACCACGCGGCCGGCGCGCATCACGGTCACCTCGTCGGTGATTTCCATGATCTCCTGCAGCTTGTGGGTGATCAGGATGATGGTCTTGCCCTGTTCCTTGAACAGGCGAAGAATTTCGAACAGCGACGCCGTTTCCTGGGCGGTCAGGACGGCCGTGGGCTCGTCCAGGATCAGGATGTTGGCGCTGCGGTAGATCTGCTTCAGGATCTCGACGCGCTGCTGGGCGCCGACCGAGAGGTCGTGCACCGTGGCCAGTGGGTCGACTTCCAGGCGGTAGCGCTCGCAGATCTCGCGCAGCTTCGCCTCGACCGCGCCGCGCTGGCTGGCCAGCTTGAAGGCGCCCTCGTTGCCGAGCATGACGTTGTCGAGCACGGTCATGTTCTCGACCAGCATGAAGTGCTGGTGGACCATGCCGATGCCGAGCGCGATCGCCTCGTGACTGGTGCGGATGTCCTGCGGCTGGCCGTCGATCAGGACCTGGCCGCTGTCGGCGTTGTAATAGCCGTACAGGATGCTCATCAGGGTAGACTTGCCGGCGCCGTTTTCGCCGATCACGCCGTGGATCGAGCCCTTGGCGATCGAGAAGCTGACGTCGGCGTTCGCCTGCACGGCCCCGAAGGCCTTGCTGATGTTGCGGAATTCTACGGCTGGCTGCATAGCGATCCGTTTTCGGTAGACAGAGTAATCAAGGAGAGCATTCATTCAAAAGCGCGCCGCGCCGGTGGGGTTCCGGCGCGGCGCGCTTGGTCACTAACTAAATACGGGTAAGGCGTTACTGCGGGCTTTATTGCGGGCAGGAGCCGGCGGTGCGATAGTCCACCACCTTGATCTTGCCGCTGACGATGTCTTCCCGGGCGGCCAGCACGCGCTTTTCGATTTCGGGAGTGACGACACTGCGGTTGTACTTGTCCAGCGCCCAGTCGACGCCGCCTTCCTTCAGGCCTTCGTAGGTGATGCCCGGCGTGAACTGGTTCTGGTTGGCCTTGAGCAGGGCGTCGTAGGTGGCGTTGTCGACGCGCTTGACCATCGAGCTCAGCATGGTGCCCGGGTACAGGTAGTTCTGGTTGGAGTCGACGCCGATCGCCAGCTTGCCTTTTTCCTTCGCCATCTGCAGGGCGCCCATGCCGGAACCGCCGGCCACCGCGAACACGACGTCGGAGCCGCGGTCGAACTGGGCGCGCGCGAGTTCGCCGCCCTTGGCCGGATCGTTCCAGGCCGCGCTGGTGGTGCCGACCATGTTCTGCATGATCTGGATCTTCGGCACGATCGCTTTCGCGCCCTGGGCATAGCCACAGGCGAAGGCGCGGATCAGCGGGATGTCCATGCCGCCCACGAAGCCGATGGTCTTGGTCTTGGAGGCCATGGCGGCGGCGACGCCGACCAGGTAGGAGCCTTCCTGTTCCTTGAACAGGATCGAGTTGACGTTCTTGCCCTGGGCATTGCCGTCGACGATCACGAAGTGCACGTTCGGGTATTCGGCGGCGATGCGCTGCACCGGCTGGGACTGGGAAAAGCCGATCGAGATGATCAGCTTGAGCTTCTTGCGCGCGAGCGCGCGCAGCACCTGCTCGGCCTGGGTATCGTAGTTGGCCTGGGCTTCAAACACCTTGACGCCGGTTTCCTTCATGAAGCGGGTCACGCCTTCGGCTGCCGACTGGTTGAAGGACTTGTCGAACTTGCCGCCGGCATCGTAGACGATCGCGAGCTTGGCACCGGCCATGTCGGCCGACGCGCTGGCGCACACGCAGAGCGCCGCAATCGCCATGCCGAGTTGCTTGAATTTCCGCATGAATCTCTTCCCTTGCTTCTGAATCCTCAATTGTACCTGCCCTAACGGCTGTGCTGGGAGGGAGCAAAAGACCGTTTAGGCATGGCACTGGTGCCAGCGGATCGAGTCAGACCCTGTCGAACTTGCTAACGATGACAATGCGGTCGGGCGTAGGAAAGCTTGCCGACCACGTGCTGCAGATCCTGGACGGAGACGTTCGCAGCGCAACTTGGCAACTATGCATCAGCCTGTTTATTCGTGGCAAATATGATTTTACTTCGCAATTTATTTACTTGAAATATAAATAGCGACAACTTTTTGCAATTTCTCTCAGAAAACCACAACCCGGGGGATGGCGAAGCGGAGACGATGCAACGCAGCCATGGAGGTTTTGCCAGGTGCGTTTATTTGGCGGCGAGGGGAAGGGCGGCTGCCAGGGCCACCGGGGAAAGTGCCGAAGCTGCGGCGCTTTCAGGAACGCTCGGGACCGAAGCCGGGGCCGAAGCCGCAGCCGCGGTCGCGGCCGCGACCACGGTGCTCGCGGCACCCGCGGCGACGGCCGTGTCCGCGGACTGGGCCAGGGTCTCCACGGCGATCGGCCTGGCGAACTGGGTGGTCAGGAAGCTGGCGATGCGCTCCTGGGTCCCTTCCAGGTAGGGGATGTTCATGTGGTCCGACTCGGGCACGACGTCGTCGCCGCAGAGCCGGGCCAGCTTGGCGACCAGCTGGTCGGTGTGCGAGTGCGGCACCACGTCGTCGCTGGCGGCGCGCAGGACATAAGTGGGCGCCTTGAGCGCGGGCGCGAACTTGATCGACTCGAAGCGGTGGCGCAGCATGTATTCGATCGGCATCACGCGGAACTTGCGCTTGGCCAGGGCCAGGATCGAATCGTAGGGGGTGATCAGCACCACCGAGTGCACCGGCCGCTCCTTGGCGACCTGTACCGCCACGCCCGACCCCAGGCTGCGGCCGACGACGGCGATCCGGGACGCATCGACGTGGGCGCGCGCCGCCAGCCAGTCGACCAGCATGCAGCCGTCGTCGATCATGTGGATCTCGGCCGGCACGCCCTGCGATTCGCCATAGCCGCGGTAGTTCACCGCCAGCACCGCCATGTTGGGGAACAGCTTGCCGGCATCGCGCACCACCCAGGACACTTCCTCGGAGCGGCCGCCGAAATACACCACGGCCGGGTGCTTGCCCGGCAGCTTGGGCGTCATCAGCCAGCCGGAGAGGCGGGTGCCATCCTTGGCGCGCAGCACCACGGGCCGGGTGCGGTGGCCGCTGCTGCGCGGACTCTTGACCTCGCGCTCGATGGTCGGATTGAAGACCAGGCGGCGCTGGTTCGCCGCCACTGCGGCCGTCAGGCCCAGCCACAACATGCTGGCAAAGCCAGCCATTCCTGCCGCCATTTTGGTTCGAGTGCTCATGCGGCATAGTTTAACTCTGCAATTCGCATAAATCTGTGCGCAGGTTCGCAAATGGAGAGGGAAGCGCACTGTGCAGGTGCGAAAAGTGGCTCATAAGCAACAATTACCTCTTGTTGTCATATCAAGTAAGATAGATTTGCCCTATTCCACTGAGGAGACACTGTGCATTACCTCTTGATTTACGACCTGGCCCCCGATTACCTGGAGCGCCGCGGTGAATTCCGCAACGCGCACCTGCAACTGGCCTGGGATGCCCAGCAGCGCGGCGAAATCGTGATCGCCGGTGCGCTGGCCGATCCGGCCGACACCGCGGTCCTGCTGTTCACCGGCGACTCGCCCGATGCCGCCGAACGCTTCGCCCGGGCCGACCCCTATGTCACCAACGGCCTGGTCAAGAGCTGGCGCGTGCGCCAGTGGACCACGGTGGTCGGCAAGGATGCCTGGAACCCGGTGCGTCCCGACTGACCTCATCCACCACGCTCACTTCGCCACCAGCAGCTTGACCACCAGGTTGTGCGTGGTCAGCGCCACCGACCCGTCGGGCGCCAGCGTCACGCCGACCGGGCGGTCCAGGCCGCCGGGCAGGGCGCCCAGCACGATGCCCTGGCGGCCCGCCACGCCGGCCACGGTGGACGTCACGTTGTCCAGGTTGATGCGGCGGATGGTCGCATTGCCGGTGTCGGCCACGTACAGGTCGTTGCCCTCGAGGTCGATGCCGGACAGCGAGCACAGGCGCGACACGCCCGGGCTGCCGTCCCGGGACGCGCACTGGCCGGCCAGGCCGGCCAGGGTCGAGACCGTGCCGTTGGGCGAAATCATGCGCACCGTCGAGTTGCCGGTGTCGGCCACGTACACGTTGTCCCACTCGTCCACGGCAACATCCTGCGGGTTGCAGAAGCGCGCCAGGTTGCCGCGGTTTTCCCGCTCGCCATCGACGCTGCCGCACACCCCGGGGGCGCCCGCCACCGTGGTCACGTTGCCGGCCGCGTCGATGCGGCGCACCGTGTGGTTGCCGCTGTCGGCCACCCACAGGTTGCCGTGGCGGTCCAGCGCGATGCCTTTCGGATTGCAGAACCGGGCGATCGTTCCTCCACCGTCGCTGCTGCCGCAACTGCCGCTGCCGGCCAGCGTGCTCACCGCGCCCGCCGCCGTGATGCGCCGGACCGCCGAGTTGCCGGTGTCGGTGACGTAGACGTTGCCGTCCGCATCCGTTTCCAGCCGGCTCGGCGCGTTGAAGCGCGCCGCGGCGCCGCTGCCGTCGGCATAGCCGGCGCTGCCGGCCGTGCCCGCCAGCGTGGTCACCGCGCCCTGCGGCGTGATCTTGCGGATGGTGGCGCTGCTGCCTTCGGCCACGTACAGGTTGCCGGCGCCGTCGGCGGCGATGCCTTGCGGGTCGTTGAAGCGCGCCTGGGAACCGGTGCCGTCGCGCGTGGTGCTGCACACGCCGCAAATGTCGCCGGCGATCGGGAACATGCCGGTCGCGCCCTGCGGCCGGTCCGGCCAGCTCGGCCAGTCGGGATGGTCCGGCCAGTGGTCCGGGCCGTCATACCAGGTGTAGCCGAGCCCGATGCCGACGTCGCCGTTGCAGCCGGCCAGGCTGGCGCCGGCCAGGCCGGCGGCGAGCAGCAGTCGCAGCAGCCGGGAAGCCAGCGGCCGATGCCGTGAAATGGATGGGGTCATGGGGAAACCTCGCGTGGGAGTCCGTACGCAGCTTAGCGAGCGCACCCGGTAGCATCATGCGGGCGCTCAAAACGCGCCCGGCCGATTGTGCAGGTCGGCGTCGCTACGCACGAAAACGACACCGGCGCCGGACGGATTCAGCGCGAGCGGCAAGGCGAGGCGGGCCGGTTTCATGCTGAGGTAATATCTTGCAAGCAAAATAACCGGACTGGAGCATCATGCATACCGCCGTCAACCTGTGGCCCCTGCTCGGCATTGCCGTCGTCGTGGCCGGCTTCCTGCTGCGCGCCCATCCGGTACTGGTCGTCATCGCCGCCTGCGGCGTGACGGGACTGGCCGCCGCGATGCCGCCGGCACACATCCTGGAGTCGCTCGGCAGCGCCTTCATCAAGACCCGCAACCTGCCGCTGATCCTGCTGCTGCCGCTGGCCGCGATCGGGCTGCTGGAGCGCGCGGGCCTGAAGGAGCACGCGCAGGCCGGCATCGCGACCATCCGCTCGGCCACCACCGGGCGCCTGCTGACCGTCTACCTGTTCGTGCGCGAACTGGCAGCCGCCTTCGGCCTGACCAGCCTGGGCGGCCATCCGAACATGGTGCGGCCGCTGGTCGCGCCGATGGCGGAAGCGGCGGCGGAGGCAAGGATCGAAGCGGCGGGCGGGCGCCTGGACGAGCGCCTGCGCCAGCGCATCCGGGCGATGAGCGCGGCCACCGACAACGTCGGCCTGTTCTTCGGGGAAGACGTGTTCGTGGCCTTCGGGGCGATCGTGCTGATGCAGACCATCCTGCGCGCGGAAGGGCTGGAAGTCGATCCGCTGCACATGGCGTTGTGGGGCATCCCGACCGCGGTGTCGGCCTTCGTCATCCACGCCTGGAACCTGCGCCGCCTCGACCTGCGCATCCTGAAGGAGGCGGGCGGCAAGCGATGATCACGATGGATTTTTTCTACCTGCTGGTCGGCCTGCTGTTCGCCGCCACCGCCGTGATGAACCTGCACGACCGCGGCAATCCGCGGCGTTTCACGACCGCCCTGTTCTGGGGCTTGTACGCGCTGGTCTACCTGGCTGGCGAGCGCCTGCCGCCGCTGGCGGCCGGCGTGCTGATGGTGGCGATGGCGCTGGTCGCCGGTATCGGCCTGGTCGGGCCGGGCAAGGCGCAGGCGCTGCCGGAATCCGAACGCCGCGCCAGCGCGTCCCGGCTCGGGCACCGGCTGCTGGTGCCCGCGCTGGCGATCCCGGTGGTGACGATGATCGGTTCGACCCTGCTGAAGGACGTGCGCATCGATGCGCTGCCGCTGCTCGATCCGAAGAACCTGACCCTGGCCGCCATGGGCTGCGGCGCCATCGTCGCGCTGGCGCTGGCCTGCCGGGTCACCCGCGCCAGCCCCTTGCAGGGCGTGCGCGAGGCGCGCCGCCTGATCGACGCGATGGGCTGGGCGGTGGCGCTGCCGCACATGCTGGCCGTGCTCGGCCTGCTGTTTTCCGAGGCCGGCGTGGGCAAGGCCGTGGCCGAGATCACGACGACTTACATCCCGATGACGTCGCGGCTTGTGGCATGCGCCGCGTTTTGCATCGGCATGGCATTGTTCACGGTCGTGATGGGGAACGGTTTCGCGGCCTTTCCCGTGATCGCGGGCGGGATCGGGATTCCGGTGCTGGTGGGCGTGTATCATGCGAACCCCGCTGTGATGGCGGCGATCGGCATGTTCAGCGCCTATTGCGGCACCCTGATGACCCCGATGGCCGCGAATTTCAACGTGGTGCCGGCGGCCCTGCTCGAGCTGCCGGACAAGAACGCCGTGATCAAGGCCCAGCTGCCGACCGCATTGCCGCTGCTGGGCGTGAATATCGTGCTGTTGTATTTCCTGATGTAGTTATTTGATGGTTCAATGAGGTAAAGAATGACCAAGACCGTACTGCTCACCGGATTCGAACCTTTCAACGGCGCCGACGTGAACCCCTCATGGGAGGCGGTGCGCGCGCTCGACGGTTGGAGCGGTCCCGGCTTCCAGGTTGCCGCGCGCGAACTGCCCTGCGTGTTCGGACGCGCCAACCTGGCCCTGTTCGACGCCATCGATGCGCTCCAGCCGGACATCGTGATCGCCGTCGGCCAGGCCGGCGGGCGCAACGAGATTTCGGTCGAGCGCATCGCGATCAACGTCGACGACGCTTCGATCGCCGACAACGCCGGCCAGCAGCCGGTGGACGCCACCATCGTCGACGGCGGCCCGGCCGCGTATTTCGGCACGCTGCCGATCAAGGCCATCGTGCAGTCGCTGCGCCTGCGCGGCTTTCCGGCCGGGGTTTCCCAGACCGCCGGCACCTTCGTCTGCAACCACGTGTTCTATGGCCTGATGCACCATGCCCAGGGCCGGGCGCTGAAGGGCGGCTTCATCCACGTGCCTTTCCTGCCGGAGCAGGCGGCCGGGCGCACGGACGGGGCGCCGTCGATGGCGCTGGGCGACATCATCGACTGCCTGCGGATCGCGGTGGAAGTGGCGGTGGGCGTGGAGAAGGACGTGGCGGAGGCGGGCGGCGCCACGCACTGAGTTCCCACGCCGTGCGGCGCGGCGTCAAGGCCGGGCCGCGATCTCGCCGATCAATCCCATCAACCACTGCAGTGCCGGATCGTTGTCGCGGCGCGCATGCCATGCCATCGAGACCGTGAAGCGCGGCAGCGTCAGCGGCACCGGGCACGAAGCCAGCTGGCCGGACGCCTCCCAGCGCTGCGCCAGCACCTCGGGCACCGTCGCGATCATCGCGCTTTCGCCCAGCACGCCGGGTACCGGCGAAAAGCGCGGCGTCGTATAGCAGACGTTGCGGTGCAGGCCGAGGCTGGCCAGCGCGGTATCGATGGCGCTTTCGAAGGCAGCCCGGTAGCTCACCAGCAGGTGGGGCAGCGCGGTGTACTGGGCCAGCGACATCTCGCCTTCGACCTGCACCCGGCCCGGCTTGTAGACGCAGCGGAACGCCATGTCGCGCAGGGCGCGCTCGCGCTGCCAGCGCGGCCCCGTCGGCAGGCGTCCGACTGCCAGTTCGATCTCGTCGCGTTCCAGCATGTCGCTGCCCGAAAACGGGTTGGTCTCCTTGAAAGCCACCCGCACCCGCGGCGCCAGCACGCGCAGGCGTGCCACCAGGCCCGGCATCAGCCATTGCTCGATCCAGTCGGGCATCCCGACCAGGAACAGGCGCTCCGACGCCGCCGGATCGAATACCGGCGGGGTGAAGATGGCGCGCTGCAGTTGATCGATGGCGGGCGCGATCGCGGCTTCCAGCGCCAGTGCGCGCGTGGTCGGCGTCATCCCGTCCGCGCCCCGGACCAGCAGCTCGTCCGCGAACAGCTGGCGCAGCCGGGCCAGGGCCCCGCTGACGGCCGGCTGGCCGAGGAACAGCTTTGCGGCCGCACGCGAGACGCTGCGCTCGCGCATCAGCACCAGGAAGGCCACCATCAGATTCAGGTCGACGCCCCGAAAATCGTTTTCGCTGATGTTGTTCATCTTTTCAATCGATTTGAATGATAAGTGTGCTCATTGGATCATGTCCTCTTCAATCACACCAGGAGATCCGACATGAGCACCATTTTCCGAAACATCATCGCGCCGCTGTCCATGGCCGTCGCGGTCATGATGCCGGCCACCGCCGCGGCGCCGCAGGTACGCACCCAGGCACCGGGCTATTACCGGATGCTGCTCGGCGCGGTCGAGGTGACCGCGCTGTCCGA
The DNA here is from genome assembly GCA_913777025.1 of uncultured Massilia sp. GTDB lineage: Bacteria > Pseudomonadota > Gammaproteobacteria > Burkholderiales > Burkholderiaceae_D > Telluria. The sequence goes on from CAJYQM010000318.1 coordinate 24,860, forward strand.
CGGCACGGTGATCATTCCGCTCGACCAGCTGCTGACCCATACCACGTCCGCCCATGTTGCCGAGGTGCTGGCAAGCCACCGTCTCGGCACCCGCGTCGAGACCTCGATCAATGCCTTCCTGGTCAACACCGGCGAGCGCCTGGTCCTGATCGACGCCGGTGCCGGCACCAGTTTCGGCGCGCATGCGGGCGGACGCCTGCCGGACAGCATCCGGGCCGCCGGCTACCGTCCGGAAGACATCGACGCCGTCCTGCTCACGCATATCCATGGCGACCATTCGAACGGACTGACGGTGGACGGCAAGGCGGTATTCCCGAATGCCGATGTGTATGTCGACGAGCACGATGCCGCGCTGTGGCTGGACCCGGCCAGCCGCGACAGGGTCGCCAAGGGGCATGCCCATACGGTCGATGAGGCGCTGGCCGCCTTTGCGCCGTATCGCCGCGCCGGCAAGTTGAAAACCTTCCGCGGCGGCGCCGAGGTCATGCCGGGCATCCGCAGCGTGCCCACGCCCGGTCACACGCCGGGCCATACCGTGTACGAGGTCAGCGGCGGCGGCCAGACCATGCGTTTCATCGGCGACCTGTTGCATGCCAAGGATGTGCAGATGGCGGAACCGGAGGTGACGATCAGCTTCGACGAGGATGCGGGCGCGGCGCGGCGCCAGCGCGAGACCCTGTTTGCCGATGCGGCGGCACGGGGTTACGTGGTGGCGGCGGCGCACACCCCTTTCCCGGGCGTGGGCCATGTCGAGCGCAGCGGCCGGGCCTATGCCTGGGCACCCTTGCACTACAGCGCCCTGCAATAGGTAGCGGGCGGGATTCAGGCCGGCGCGCTGTCCGGGTGCAGGATCTTGAGGAAGGCCCGCACCACGGGCGCATCGTCCTGCAACGGGTAGGTGATGTACAGATTGGCCGACGGCGCATTCTCCCTGATCGGCAGGAAGCGCACCCCCGGCCAGCCGATGCGGCTGGTGGTCTCCGGCATCAGCGCCACGCCCAGCCCCGCGCCCACCATGGCCAGCAGGGTCTGCGGCTCGGCCGCTTCCTGGAAGATGGTGGGCTGGAAGCCGGCGTTCACGCAGCACTGGATCAGGTAGCGCGGTTCGGCCGACTGGTCCAGGTGCAGGGTCAGCATCGGCTCGTCGGCGATGTCGATCAGGTCGATGCTGCTGCGCTCGGCCAGCGGGTGGCGCGCATTGATCGCCACGCACACGTTCTCGCGAAAGGCCAGTTCCTGGCGCAGGTTGGCCTGCCTGAGCGCCTCGTCGTCGATCTTCGGCTCGCGCCAGAAGCCGACGTCGATCTGCCTGGCGCGCAGCGCTTCCCACTGGTCGTTCGGTCCCAGTTCGTGGATGGTCCAGGTCACGCGCGGGAACTGGTTCTGGAACTGTTCCAGCAGGCCCGGGATCGGGCCCCACATCGCCGAGCCGACGATGCCCACCCGCAGGCGCCCGACCTCGCCGCGGTCGATCTGGCGGATGGTGTCGATCGTCATGCGCATGCGGCCCAGCAGGTCGGCCGCTTCCTGCATCAGCGCCTTGCCCGCCACGGTCAGCTCGAAGCTGCGCGTGGTGCGCGCGAACAGGCGCACCCCGAGCTCGCTCTCCAGCTTCATGATCTGCTGCGACAGCGGCGGCTGCGAAATGTGCAGGCGCTCGGCGGCGCGGCTGAAGCTCTTTTCTTCGGCCACGGCCAGGAAGTATTTCAGCTGCTTCAGGTCGATCGACATGTGTGCTCGCTAAGGGGAATCGGCCAGGGCTGCCTAGTTGCGTGCCAGGCCGTTCAGCGCCACGGCCAGCTGGGCGCCGACCAGCGCGTTGTGCTTGACCAGCGCGATATTGGTGACCAGGCTGCGCCCGCCCGTCAGTTCCTTGATGCGCGCCAGCAGGAAGGGCGTCACCGCCTTGCCCTTCACGCCTTGTTCGCCGGCTTCGCGCAAGGCCTGTTCGATGATGGCGTCGATCTCGGCGGTCTGCATCGCCGAGGCCTCCGGCACCGGATTGCTGACCACCACGCCGCCCTGCAGGCCGAGCTGCCACTTGGTGCGGATGAAGCGCGCCTGGTCCTCGGCGCTGTCGATCTGGAAGTCGGCCTTGAAGCCGCTGTCGCGCGTGAAGAAGGCCGGGAAGCCGGGCTGGCCGACGCTCAGCACCGGCACGCCGTGGGTTTCCAGGTATTCCAGGGTCAGGCCGATGTCGAGGATGGATTTCACGCCCGCGCACACGACGGCGACGCTGGTCTGCGCGAGTTCCTGCAGGTCGGCCGAGATGTCGAAGCTGGTCTCGGCGCCGCGGTGCACGCCGCCGATGCCCCCGGTGACGAAGACTTCGATGCCGGCCAGCTGGGCGCAGATCATGGTCGCGGCCACGGTGGTCGCGCCCAGCTTCTTTTGCGCCAGCACGTAGGCCAGGTCGCGGCGCGAGACCTTGATCGCGTCCTTCGAATTGCCCAGCACCTCGAGCTGCTCGTCGGACAGGCCGACGCAGATCCTGCCGTCGATGATGGCGATGGTGGCCGGCACGGCGCCGGCGTCGCGGATCACCTGCTCGACTTCGCGCGCGGTCTGCACGTTCTGCGGGTAGGGCATGCCGTGCGAGATGATGGTCGATTCGAGCGCGACGATGGGTTTGCCGGCGGCGCGTGCCGCTTGCACTTCGGGGGAAAACTGGAGAAAGGCTTGCATGATCACTTCGGTTCCATATGAATCGTTTCGGGTTGTTCCACGTCCGCCAGGCTGTCCGGGCCAAGGCGTGGGTACACGGTGTCTTTCGTCCCCAGCGTCAGGCTGGACAGGCGCAGGCCGCGGCGGCAGGCCAGCAGCAGATCTTCATCACCGCGCGCCAGCGACCAGCAGACGGCCGCCGCAAAGGCGTCGCCGGCGCCGGTGACGTCGACCACCTCGGCGGCCGGCGCGGCCAGCTGCGCGATGGCGCCGTCCGCCGTCGTGAGCAGCACGCCGGCCGCGCCGCGCGTGACGACCAGGTCGCGCGCGCCCTGTGCCTGCACCTCGCGCATGGCGGCTTCCAGGGCCGCGTCGTCGCCGAGCGTTCTTCCCACCCGCGCCGCCAGCTCGCCCGCGTTCAGGATCAGGAGGCGCACGCCGGCCAGGTCATGCGGCAGGCGCGCCATCTTCGGCCCCGACACCGCCACCAGCACCAGCGCCACCTCGTTGCGGCGCGCCTCGGCGACGATGGCCTCGACCGTGTCCAGCGGCAGGTTCAGGTCGGCCACCACCAGCGCGCTCGATGCCAGCTGCGCCTGGCGCGCCGCGACGAAGCCCGGGGTGATCCGGTCGTACAAGGCCATGTCCGCCAGCGCCACCGCCATCTCGCCATCGGCATCCAGCACCGCGGTGTAGGTACCGCTGGCCGCATCGGGCAGGCGCAGCGCGCCGTGGGTGTCGATGCCGAGCGACTCGGCGTGGGAGAGCAGGGCGGCGCCCGAGCTGTCGTTGCCGATCGCAGTCAATAAAGCAACTGTCGTGCCGAGGCGGGCCAGGTTCTCGGCGATATTGCGCGCCACGCCGCCGAAGGACTCGCCCTGGCTGGCGGGGTTCGAGGTGAGCAGGGCGAGCGGGGCCAGCGAACGCAGCTTGCGGTCCAGGTTGGCGGCACCGACGCAGGTGACGGGCCGGTTGTCGGGCAGAACATAGGCGCGCCCGAGCAGCTTGCGCTCGCGGATCAGGCCGGCGATGTAACCGGCCACGGCCGAGCGCGACAGCCCCAGCTGGGCGGCAAGGTCTTGCTGCGAGATGAAGGGGTTGGCGCGGATCAGCTCGAGCAACTGTTGTTTTTTTGGATGATCAGGCACGGCGAGTCAGGCGGTGAAAGGGTCTAAACATTTGTTTTTCATCTTAGACATTTGTTTGAATGACGTCAACGCGGCAATTTCCCGCCTATCTACATCACCCCAAAGTCTAGCGCGGATTTATACATTCGTCATATAAATCGACCAGAAAAATGGTATTTGCCATACCAATCCAGGATAATGCATAGTTTGAACATTTTGGTGCGCAGCCGTCCCGTAAACGTGCGGCACCCGGCCCATGGCAAGCATCCGGCCGAACACTCCTTACCATCCAACAGGAAGTCCATCCATGTCCAGCAATACCCCATTCGAAGCCGCGGACGTCATCCGCGCCCGCAAACCCGGATTCACGCCACGCGCTGCCCTGATCCTCGGTTCCGGCCTCGGCGTGCTCGCCGAGCAGATGACGGACGCCGTTTCGATCAGCTATGCCGACCTGCCGGGCTTCCCGATCAGCACCGTGCACGGCCACGCGGGCGAGCTGGTGCTGGGCACCCTGGCCGGCGTGCCGGTGGTCTGCATGAAGGGGCGCGGCCACTTCTATGAAGGCTACGGCGCCAGCGTGATGACCTCCGCGGTGCGCACCTTCAAGCTGCTGGGCTGCGAACTGCTCCTGGTGACGAATGCCGCCGGCTCGTTGCGTCCGGAAGTGGACGCCGGCAGCGTCGTCGTACTGAACGACCACATCAACCTGCTGCCGGGCAGCCCGATGGCCGGCCCGAACGACGACCGCTTCGGCCCGCGCTTCTTCAGCATGGCCAATGCCTACGACAGCGAACTGCGCGAACTGCTCAAGGCCGTCGCCGTGGAAAAGAACATCACCGTGGCCGAAGGCGTATACCTGGCGACCCCGGGCCCGCACTTCGAGACCGCCGCCGAAATCCGCGCCTTCAAGACGCTCGGCGCGGACGTGGTCGGCATGTCGGTGGTGCCGGAAGTGATCGCCGCGCGCCACTGCGGCCTGAAGGTCGCGGGCGTGTCGGCCATCACCAACCTGGCCGAGGGCCTGACCCCGTTCCCGCTGTCGCACGAGCAGACCCTGAAGTATGCGGCGATCGCGGCCAAGGACCTGGTCGAGCTGATCTACGGTTTCGTCGAGCGCCTGGGCACTACCGCCCCGGCGACCACCGCTTGACGATGAGTCGTCGCCCCCGCGCAGGCGGGGGCCCAAGTTTGCCTGCATCTCGACTGCTCGTGCAACTTGGGTTCCCGCCTTCGCGGGAACGACGGTGTAATGATCTCGAAGTAGCGTTATATAAGTGAGAATTCATGTCACGCGCATTCATCCTCCTGCTTGACTCCTTCGGCCTCGGCGCGCTGCCCGACGCCGACAAATACGGCGACGCAGGCGCCAACACCCTCGGCCACATCGCCAAATGGGCCGCAGACAGTGGCAAGCCGATGGATTTGCCGAACCTGGAAGCCATCGGCCTGGGCGCCGCCGCGCATCAAGCCAGCGGCGCATGGCCGCAAGGCTTCGACAAGCGCGACGGCTTCAGCGGCGCCTGGGGCGTCGCGCGCGAGCAGTCGACCGGCAAGGACACGCAGAGCGGCCACTGGGAAATCGCCGGCGTGCCGGTGCTGTTCGACTGGGGCTACTTCCCGAAGACCGTGCCCTCGTTCCCGAAGGAACTGACCGACAAGCTGCAGGAGATCACCGGCGTCGCCGGCTGGCTCGGCAACTGCCACGCCTCGGGCACCACCATCATCAACGAGCTGGGCGACGAGCACGTCAAGACCGGCAAGGTCATCATCTATACCTCGGCCGACTCGGTGATGCAGATCGCGGCGCACGAAGAGCACTTCGGCCTGGAACGCCTGTACCAGGTGTGCGAAGCCGCCTACGAACTGGTCAAGCCCTACAACATCGGCCGCGTGATCGCGCGCCCGTTCACGGGCGAGAACGGCAACTACAAGCGCACCAGCAACCGCCACGACTACGCCGTGCCGCCGGTCGCGCCGACGCTGCTGGACCACGTCAAGGATGCCGGCGGCGAGGTCATCGCCCTCGGCAAGATCAGCGACATTTTTGCCGGCCAAGGCGTGACCCAGCTGATCAAGGGCGCCGACAACATGGCCCTGTTCGACCGCCTGCTGGAAGTGGCCGATACCGCGCCTGAAAAATCGCTCACCTTCGTCAACTTCGTCGACTTCGACATGCACTTCGGCCACCGCCGCGACGTTGCCGGCTACTCGAACGCGCTGCACGAACTGGACGCGCGCCTGCCGGAGTTCATGGCCAAGCTCAAGGAGGGCGACCTGGTCGTGATCACTGCCGACCACGGCTGCGACCCGACCTGGGCCGGCTCGGACCACACGCGCGAACACATCCCGGTGCTGTTCTTCGGCCCGGCCGCGCCAGCCCGGGAACTGCCGGTCGCCGACACCTTCTCCGACATCGGCGCCACGCTGGCCAAGCACCTCGGCGTCAAACCCCTCGCTAACGGAACCGCTTTGTTATGACCCAGAACCTGGACTTCAAACGTAACACCGCCATGGGTCTCGACCTGGG
>CAJYQM010000319.1 GCA_913777025.1 uncultured Massilia sp.
GCCCTGCAGGACCACGCCGCCCGTCCCACCGACCTGGCCGCGCGCTACGGCGGCGAGGAATTCGTGCTGCTGTTCGCCGCAACGCCTTTCGACGCCGCGACCCGCCTGGCCGGCATGATCCGCGCCGCGGTCGAAGCCCTGCAGGTGCCGAATCCGCGCTCGCCGACTTCGCCCTGGATCACGGTCTCGGTGGGCGTGGCGACCATCGTGCCGACCCAGCTGGACGAGATCGAGAACCTGTTCGTGTGCGCCGACCGGGCCATGTATGCGGCCAAGGCCGGTGGACGGAACAGGGTGCAGGCGACGCTGGCCGGGGTGGCCTGGGAGGCCGTCAAGGATGCGGCGGTGGCGAAGGATGGACCGGCGGTGCAGGCGCCGGCGCTTTGACCTGCGGCATCAAGCGCGTTTTTCAAAGTTTGCGCTGACTCTCCAATAAACCAGAGCAGTGCTGGCCGATACGCTGGCGTGCACCACCACTGTATATTTATACAGTATACTGGGTCGTGTCTGGTTATTAATGAGAAGCAGCATGACTTCACAGTGCGACGCTAGGACTTCTTACACCCATGTTCCGCTCGATTTTCCGCCGGATGCCGACGGCATCGCCTCGAACCGCTGCCTGGACTGGAATGTTTGCGAGGAACTGGCGCTGCACCTCGCCACGGAGTGCGCGCAAGTCCACGCAGAGGCCGACCGGTCGGTCAGACCGATCGATATCCTGCTGAAATCATATTGTCTCATCGAGGCGCTCGGGTGGGGCGAGCCGCCTTTATTGCGCTGGGTCGTCCGGCGCGTCGCGGCCTTGTTGCACTGGCCGGCGCCGGACATCGCCCGGCAGTGATGAGCATCGCGCCGGACCTCGGCCACATGCGACACATCGGGCGCAGCCCGGTGCTTGTCGGCTCAAGTATTGTTCGTTTTATTCAGATGGAGTCAACCATGAATTTCGACCTGAGTTTTTTGGAACACAAGGTCTCTATTGCTGAGGACACATGGGTTGCATTAGTGACGACAGGCAGCGATGTTTCGCTTGCCACGGTCCGGACCGCCATCATGAGCGTGCTGGAGCAAAACGGTACATTCACCGTCGAAGACAGTGATGATCAGGTTGTTCGACGCATCGAAAATGCCTCTGAATTCGAAGGATTCATGCAGGAAGTCGACATGCAGCGCAAGCAGTTCCAGCAGGATCAGCCTACAGCCTAGCTTCGGCATAGACTGCCATGGCTTCAGCCATGCCCGGTTGCGACCGTGTGCTGCGGCACGACATCCGCCGCAGCCGGCACGGTAGGGATTACGGCTTCACGAACTTGAGCGTCATGCGGTCGCTCTCGCCGATCGCCTGGTATTTCTCGCGGTCCTGGTCGCGGTTGGCCAGGGTCGGCGGCAGTGCCCACACGCCGCCCTTGTGATCGGCCTTGTCCTTCGGATTGGCGTTGATCTCGGATTTCGCGGCCAGCTTGAAGCCGACGCTTTCCGCCATCCTGATCACGTAGGACTCGTGCACATAGCCGCTCGAGGTCTTCGCGTCCTGCGGCGTCGCTTCCGGCAGGCGGTGTTCCTCGATGCCCAGCACGCCGCCGGGCTTCAGGCTGGTGTAGGCGGCCTTGAACACGCCCTTGAGCGCTTCGTCGCCTCCTTTGCTGATCCAGTTGTGCAGGTTGCGGAAGGTGACCACCATGTCGACGCTGCCGGGGGCGGCGAAGTCGTAGGTCGTCGGCGCATCGAACACGCCCGGCACGACCTTGCCGAAGACCGCCGGGTTGGCGTCGAGTTTCTTCTTGAACGCGCTGGGCTTGGCCGGGTCGATGGGTGCGCCCGCGGCGATCAGCTTGCCGTTGTCGCGCAGGTAGGGGGCCAGGATCTCGGTGTACCAGCCGCCACCCGGCGTCAGCTCGACCACGGTCATGTTCGGCTTGATGCCGAAGAAGGTCAGGGTTTCATACGGATGGCGCCAGGTGTCGCGCGCTACATTGGTGCTGCTCCGATGGCTGCCCGCGATGGCCGCGCGCAGCTGGGCATCTTCGGCCTTGTCGGCGGCCTGCGCCAGGCCGGCCAGGCCGCCCGCCAGCAGGGTCGCGGCCAGGATGAATCGTTTCATTGTGTCGTCTCCAGGGTCGGTGGTAGCGGCGCCGTGCCGTACCGCCCGGCAATCATCGCCTCCGCCCTACTTGTCGTCAAGTCAATTCCGGGCCGCCGGATAGCCGGTGATTGCCGCAATCTCCTCATACAGCGGCTGCAGCCGCCGGTACATCCGCTTGTACACTTGCGTGTACAAGCCCTCATACATCGCCCGGTTCGCGGCCAGCGGTTCGAACACCCTGCCCACCCGGGTCATCGCCGCCACCGCCTCGGGAAAGCCTGCATGCAGGCCCAGGCCCACCGCCGCGTCGATCGCCGCGCCCAGGCTTGAGGTCTCGTACACGTGCGGCCGCGCCGTCGGCAGGCCGAAGATGTCGGCGGTGAGCTGCATCGCGCAATCGCTCCGGGAGCCGCCGCCCGCGACGCGCAGCTCGGTGATGGGCACGCCGCTGCGTTTCTCGATGCGCTCCCTCCCATCGCGCAGCGCGTAGGCCAGGCCCTCCAGGATCGCGCGGTAGACGTGGGCACGGGTATGGACGTCGCCGAAACCGATGATGGCGCCCTTGGCTTCGCGTCCCGGCACGCGGATGCCGGGCGTCCAGTAGGGCTGCAGCATCAGGCCCATCGACCCGGGCGGCACGTCCCGCGCCATCCGGTCGAACAGCGCCTCGGGGGCCACGTCCTCCATCAGCGCGCGCTGCTGTTCGGGGTGGCCGAACTGCTCCTTGAACCAGTTGACCATCCAGTAG
>CAJYQM010000320.1 GCA_913777025.1 uncultured Massilia sp.
TTGAGCAGTCAGGCCCTCCCGGCCTGACTCACACTAACCGGCCTCCACGAAAGCCGGGGCGGTTCAAGGCGTACTTTCGCGCGCGAAGTAGCAGCGACGACGCTGTGGCCGCAGTCAGACTGTTCGCCAGCGCGGAAGCGCGGATCGCCGTGATGAAGCTTGCCTAAGGGCGGATCCGGCTTCTTGGTAGCACGGGTCCATGTCTTTCCGTGTGCTCGTCGGCGCTCGTGACGGTAACCGTTGAATAGGCAGTGGCCCACCTAGCTGACCTGGTGGATTCCGACGGGACGGCGTTGCAACGCTGAGATCGAGCGTCTTGCGCAGGCGACTGGAGATCAGGTTGCTGTTCGCTACGGGCGGTCGTGGACGACTCGTGGAAGCGGAACGGCAGCGCTCTAGGAACGCTGCCGCAGCCCGGGGCTCTCTTACAGCAGGATTTGCCGTGGCACTGGCACTGCGAGGACGACGTTTCGTGTCCAGCCGTAATGTTGTGTGGGGAGTGCTTTTAGGGACCACTTTTGTGTGGTCGGTGATCTCGTGTTGCTTGATCTGAAATCAGCTTGTTGGCGATAGCTAGGGTCTGGATCTGGACATGCGATGGTCGGGCGTGTGCGATACGGTAGGTTTGACTAACAGGTAGATTCTCCCGGGTTCAGAACCAGAAAGCCTCGGATCGGGTTTCAGGGCGGACCACTCCTCGGTGCTTTCCGATTTCTCAGTTGAGCATATAGGAATAAAGAGGAGCGAAGACCCGTTGCGGAGTTTCACTGTATATCTATGCTTTAAGCCAACCCTAAGCTTACGCAAGCTCTAGCTTAAGAGTGGTTTAAGCCGGGTGCGAGAAGATACTCCCATCAAAACAGCAGTCCTCGAATAACCTCTTTTCCAAATCCAGGAGCACGTATATGCAAACCCATGGTGCCGTCGCCATCACCGCAAAACGTCTCACGCTGGCCCTGTGCGCGGCCGGTGTGGTTGGCGGAGCGGTTGGCGCGATCGCAGTCAATCACAACAACGCAACTGCCGCCGCCGAAGCCGCGGCCGCCGCCACGCCTGCGCCCGCGCCTGTGCCTGTTCCGGCGACGCCCGCGCCCGTGGCCGGCAACGCCAATGCGGTGGGATTGCCTGACTTTACCAAGATCGTCTCGCACAACGGCCCGGCCGTCGTGAACATCCGCGTCGTCGGCAGCCACAAGGTCAGCCAGCGCCAGATGCCGCAGTTCGACGAGGACGATCCTTTCTTCGAATTCTTCCGCAGGTTCCAACAGCCGCAACAACAGCCACGCGGCGGTGGACGCTCGGAACTCGTTTACGGCGCTGGATCGGGCTTTATTGTAAGCCCGGACGGCGTCATCCTTACCAACGCCCACGTGGTGCGCGATGCCGACGAAGTCACGGTCAAGCTGCAGGACCGCCGCGAATACCGCGCGAAAGTCCTGGGCTCGGATCCCAAGACCGACGTCGCCGTGCTGAAGATCGATGCGAAAAACCTGCCGGTGGTCCCGATGGGGAACACGCGTAACCTGCAGGTTGGCGAATGGGTGCTGGCGATCGGCTCGCCGTTCGGCCTGGAGTCCACCGTCACCGCCGGCGTGGTCAGCGCCAAGGGCCGCAGCATCGACACCAACGGTGTGCAGTTCATCCAGACCGACGTGGCGGTCAATCCGGGCAACTCGGGCGGTCCGCTGTTCAACACGCGCGGCGAGGTGGTCGGCATCAACTCGCAGATCTACAGCCAGACCGGCGGCTACCAGGGCCTGTCGTTCGCGATCCCGATCGACGTGGCGGTGCGCATCAAGGACCAGATCGTCGCCACCGGCAAGGTGCAGCATGCCAAGCTGGGCGTCGGGATGCAGGACGTCAGCCAGGACTTCGCCGACTCGTTCAAGCTGGACACGCCGGACGGCGCGCTGGTCTCGAACGTGGAGCGCGGCAGCGCGGCCGACAAGGCCGGCCTGAAGTCGGGCGACGTGATCCGCAAGGCCAACGGCCAGACGATCGTGTCGGGCGGCGACCTGAGCGCCATCGTGTCGATCGCCAAGCCGGGCGACCGCCTGGCGCTGGACGTCTGGCGCGACGGCAAGGTCATCCAGGTGAACGCGACGCTGGCGAGCGCCAGCGACAAGGCCGCGCCATCGGAGCGCGACAACCTGGCCGGCACCGACAATGGCGCCAAGCTTGGCCTGGCCCTGCGTCCGCTGGACCCGATGGAGAAGCGCCAGTCAGGCATCCCGTCGGGCCTGGTGATCGAGGATGCGGGCGGCGCGGCCCAGATGGCCGGCGTGCAGCCGGGCGACGTCCTGCTGTCGGTGAACGGCAAGGCGGTCAACTCGGTGGCCCAGGTGCGCGACGTGGTGGGCAAGTCCAGCAAGTCCGTGGCCTTGCTGATCCAGCGAGGGGATGACAAAATCTTTATTCCGGTGCGTATCGGGTAAAGAATCGTCGAGTCTTCCATCCGCACAGGTTTCATGAAATCGGAGGATTGGATGCGCTTGCTGCTGGTGGAAGACGATACGATGATCGGCGAAGTGGTGCTCGACCTGCTCAGGGCAGAGCACTACGCCGTCGACTGGGTCAAGGACGGCGAGATGGCTGACACGGCCCTGATGCAGAACCAGAACTACGACCTGGTCGTCCTCGACCTCGGCCTGCCGCGCAAGGACGGCCTGGAAGTGCTGCGCAGCATGCGTGCGCGCAAGGACCGCACCCCGGTGCTGGTCGCCACCGCGCGCGACGCCGTGTCCCAGCGCATCGCCGGGCTCGATGCCGGCGCCGACGACTACGTCCTCAAACCCTACGACCTCGACGAACTGCTGGCGCGCATCCGCGCGCTGCTGCGGCGCGCCGCCGGGCGTGCCGAACCCGTCTTCGAATACAAGAACATCTCCATCAATCCCGCCACGCGCGAAGTGCTGGTCGACGGCAATCCCGTCGTGCTGTCGGCGCGCGAATGGGCCGTGCTGGAAGCGCTGGTGGCGCGTCCGGGCGCGGTGCTGTCGCGTGCCCAGCTCGAGGAAAAGCTGTACAGCTGGCGCGATGAAGTCAGCAGCAACGCGGTCGAGGTCTACATCCACGGCCTGCGCAAGAAGCTCGGCAGCGACCTCATTCAAAACGTGCGCGGCGTCGGCTACATGGTTCCAAAGGCATGAGCAGCAAACGCAGGAAGATCACCCACTCGTTGCGCGGAAGGCTGTTGTGGTACCTGCTGGCGGCGATCACGCTCGCCGCCGTCGCCCAGGCCACGATCGCCTACCGCACGGCACTCAACGACGCCGACCAGATCTTCGACTACCACATGCAGCAGATGGCGCTGTCGCTGCGCTCGCGCGTGCCGCTGACCAGCAATGGCCAGGCGGACGGCGTCGACACGCCCCTGGCCGGCGGCAACGACGACATGGTGGTGCAGATGTGGTCCCCGGACGGCGTGCAGGTGTTCAAGAGCGCGTCGCACGCGCGCCTGCCGCAGCGCGCCGTGCTCGGTTTTTCCAATGTGCGCGCCAACGGCACGACCTACCGCATCTTCTCGATCCAGACCGACAACCAGACCGTGCAGATCGCCCAGGACCTGGCCGTGCGGCGCAGCATGGCCGGCAACCTGGCGCTGCGCACGCTGGGGCCGATCGCGGTCATGATGCCGATCCTGATGATCGTCGTGTGGTGGGTGGTCAGCGGTTCGCTCGACCCGGTCTCGCGCGTGCGCCGGCAGGTGGCCTCGCGCCAGGCCGACGACCTGTCGCCGGTGTCCGAGACCGGCCTGCCGGACGAGGTGCGCCCGCTCGTGCAGGAGCTGAACCTGCTGTTCGGGCGCGTGCGCACCGCCTTCGACGCCCAGCAGAATTTCGTGGCCGATGCCGCCCACGAGCTGCGCACGCCGCTGGCGGCACTGAAACTGCAGGTGCAGAGCCTGGAGCGCGCCGACACGCTGGAAGCGCGCAAGGTGGCGGTGAACCGGCTCAGCGCCGGCATCGAGCGCGCCACGCGCCTGGTCGAGCAGCTGCTGGTGCTGGCGCGCCAGGAAGCCAACGAGGCGCCGCACCAGCCGGTCGACATGGCCGGCGTCGCCAAGCGCGCGGTGGCCGACCTGGCCGCCGTGGCGCAGGCGAAAAACATCGACCTCGGCCTCGATCACGCCGACGCCGCCGAAGTGCAGGGCCAGCCGGACGCCTTGATGATCCTGCTGCGTAACCTGGTCGACAACGCCATCAAGTACACGCCCGGCGGCGGCACGGTCGACGTCTCGGTGACGAAGGAAGCCGGGGCGGTGACGGTGGTGGTGGAGGACAGCGGTCCCGGCATCCCGGCGGCCGAACGCGAACGCGTGTTCGACCGCTTCTATCGCGTGGCCGGCAGCGAGGCCGCGGGCAGCGGCCTGGGGCTCGCGATCATCAAGGCGATCGCCGAACGCCATGGCGCCACGCTGACGCTGGGCGAGTCGGCACGCCTGAAGGGCCTCGAAGCCAAGGTCAGCTTCCCGGCCTGAAGCCGCCGGCGTCAGGCCGGCAGGTGGCGCGGGAAGCGCAGGCTGAACACGGTGTCGGCCCCCGGGCGGATCTCGGCGTGGGCGCTGCCGCCGTGCAGGTGCATGATGACGCGCACGATGGGCAGGCCCAGCCCGACCGAGCTGCCGGTGGCGCGCGCGGGATCGGCCTGGTAATAGCGGTCGAACACGCGTTCCATGTCGAAGGAGGGGACGCCGTCGCCGCTGTTGGCCACCGCGATCGTGATCCACGGACCTTCCGTGCGCGCGTCCAGCCGAACGCGGCCGCCCGGCGGCGTGTAGATGATCGCGTTCGACATCAGGTTGTTGACGGCCCGGCGCAGCAGCACCGGATCGGCGAACAGGGGTTCCGCCGGCATGGCGCCGAGCGTCATCTGCACGCCTTTTTCCTCGGCCAGCAACTCGAAATAGTCGGCGATCAAGGCCAGCTCGTGGCCGATGTCGAGCCGCTCGCGCGACAGCGCGAGCTGGGCATTCTCGGCGCGCGCCAGGAACAGCGTGTTCTCGATCAGGCGCGACAGCCGCTCGTACTCTTCCTGGTTGGACGCCAGCAGGAACTGGTATTCGTCGGCGCTGCGTTCCTGCGCCAGCGCCACCTGGGTCTGCATCATCAAGGCGTTGACGGGCGTGCGCAGGTCGTGGGCCAGGTCGGCGGCAAAGCCCGACAGGCGTTCCACGCCTTCTTCCAGGCGGTCGAGCATCTCGTTGAAGGCGGTGGCCAGTTCGCGCAGTTCGGCCGGCATGCTGGCGGGGTCCAGCCGCGTCTTCAGGTGGTGCGTATGGATGTCGTTGGCCTTGGCGGCCATGCCGCGCAAGGGGCGCAGGCCGCTGCGCACGGCCCAGAAGCCGAGCGCGCTGGCCAGCAGGATGCCGGCGCCCAGCGCGGTGAGCAGGTCGATGCGGTAGCGCTCCAGGATGTCCAGGCGGTCCGAGCGTACCCGCAGCAGCTGCACGCGCACCTCGGTCCGCGCGCCTTGTCCGCCGTAATTGGCGAGCATGTCGAGCACGTGTGCCGAGGTGGACGCGCCGCCCACTTCCACGATGTCCGCCGGCCCGGGCTCACGCGCCAGCGGTACCGGCGCGCGCGCCGCCGCATGGTGTTCGTCCTGCATGGTCGACACCAGCACTTGCCCATCCGGCAGCGCCACGTGCAGCTGCACCCCTTCCTGGCCGATCACCGGCGCCAGCACGGCCTGCAGCTGCTCTTCCGGCATGCGCCCGCCGGCCGGCAGGGTACGCAGCAGCTGGCGCACCAGCGTGCCCTTGTTCAGGAGGTCGGCGTCGTCGTGCTGCGCCATCTGCGTGGCCAGCGTCTGGTACAGGTAGGCATCGACGACCCCGAACACCCCCGCGGCGATGGCCGCGAACAGCAGGCCGAGACGCAGCGAGATCGACAGCGGCGAGCGCCTCACGCGCGTTCTTCCAGCAGGTAGCCCATGCCGCGCACAGTGTGGATCAGCTTGTTCGGATGCGGGTCGTCGACCTTGGCGCGCAGGCGCTTGACGGCGACGTCGACGACGTTGGTGTCCGAATCGAAATTCATGTCCCACACCTGCGAGGCGATCAGGGAGCGCGACAGGACCTCGCCCTGGCGCCGCACCAGGAGCTTCAGCAGGGCGAATTCCCTGGGCGTCAGGTCGATGCGCGTGCCGCTGCGGGACACGCGGTGGCGCAGCAGGTCGACCTCGAGGTCGCTCACCTTGATGACGTCGGGCTCGCGCGCCGGCGCACGGCGCAGCAGGGTCCGGATGCGGGCCAGCAGTTCGGCAAAGGCGAAGGGCTTGACCAGGTAATCGTCGGCGCCGAGTTCCAGGCCGCGCACGCGGTCGGCAATCTCGTCGCGCGCGGTCAGGAACAGCACCGGGGTGTCCTTGCGCTGGCGCAGCTCGCCCAATACGGTCCAGCCGTCCATCTTCGGCAGCATCACGTCCAGCACGATCAGGTCGTAATCGTGTTCGAGCGCGAGGTAGAGGCCGTCCGGGCCCGAGCGTGCCAGGTCGGCGTTGAAACCGGATTCGCGCAAACCCTTGTGCAGGTAGTCGCCGGTCCGGGGGTCGTCTTCGACAATCAGTATTCGCATTTCTTCTCCATCCTCGCCATTGTGCCGGAGTCTCGCAGGATTGGGGGTGACAAATCCGACCCGAATCTGTCATCCAATTGTCATATTCGGGTCATGCTCGCGTCAGGGGCCGGATTCTAGACTGCAGTCATTCCAACCGAAAAGGAGATACTCCATGAACCGCTCGACTCGTGCCCTGATGTTTTCGCTGTTCGCCAGCGCCCTGTTTGCAGGCGGTGCCGCCAATGCCTCCGACAAGGCAGCGGTCAAGCCGGCCCACGCGGATTACGGCGTGCATGCCGTGCATGCGCACCGCACCATCGTCGTCAACGACAAGACCCGCCACGTGAACGTCACCAACGGCGAAACCGTGCAGTTCGACGTCAATGGCCAGCGCTTCGCTTTTGCCTTCAACAACTGGCCGAACAAGGATGTGGTCGACCTGTCCGTGCTCGCACCGGAAGGCGTAGCGACCCCGAAAGTGCGCGTCTACATCGCGCCGAACCCGATGAACCAGGGCTGAGCCCTTCGATCGTCGTCCCAACTGATGGCGGCAAGCCCATGGCGGGCTTGTCGCTATGTATGTTTCCGCACCGAACGATTTAGCGCCCGGTCCTATGCTCAGGCTGTGATTCACGCTTGACTGCATAACCATGACCGCGCCGACCTCCGCCTCCCGCACTACCGAACATAACGGGGAGCCGTCCGCGCCCAGGAAACGACGCCGGACCGCGCTCCTCTCCGTCGCCGCATGGAAGCAATTCATCGATGTGGCGAGACCCTACTGGCAGGGCGAGGAAAAGAAGAAGGCCTGGGGGCTGCTGCTGCTCCTGATCGTCCTGATGCTGGTCGAGACCAAGGTGGCCGTCATGCTGAACGACCAGGCCGGCGAGATGACGTCGGCGCTGGCCGCGAAGAACGGCGACCGCTTCTGGACCGCGGTGCGCGCCTGTCTCTTCACGCTGGCCTTCGCGGTACCGACCTACGCCTTCTATTACTACATGCGCGACGTGTTCGCCAACCAGTGGCGGCGCTGGCTCACGGGCCGGTTCCTGGACGGTTACCTGACAGGGCGAAAATACTATGAACTCGGCGCCGACAAGGACCTCGACAATCCCGACCAGCGCATCAGCGAGGACATCAATACCTTCACCGGCCGGTCGATCCACTTCCTGCTGATCTTCATCGGCTCGATCATGCAGCTGGTCGCGTTCAGCGCCGTGCTGTGGTCGATCTCGCACCTGCTGGTCGGCGTGCTGGCGCTGTACGCGTCGGTCGGCACCGTGGTCGCCCTCTACGTCTTCGGCAACCCGCTGATCCACCTGAATTTCTGGCAGCTGCGGCGCGAGGCCGACTTCCGCTTCAGCCTGATCCGCCTGCGCGAAAACGCCGAATCGATCGCCTTCTACCGCGGCGAAGCGCAGGAGCGGGCGCGCATCGACGCCAGGCTCGACAAGGCCATCCACAACTTCTCGAAGCTGATCAGGAAGCAGCGCGACCTGAACCTGTTCCAGCGCACCTTCAGCCAATTGACGCTGGTGCTGCCGGGCGTGATCCTGGCCGGCGGCGTGCTGTCGGGCGAGCTGGAAGTGGGCCGCGCGATCCAGGCGGCCGGGGCCTTCACCGCGGTGCTCGGCGCCGTCGGCGTCATCGTCGACAATTTCGAGAGTCTCTCCCGCTTCATTGCCGGCATCGACCGCCTGCACGGCTTGTCACGGCTGGTGCTGGACGATGCGCTGCCTGCCGCTGCTGCCGGTGCGACTGCCGCCGGCGGCGCGCACCCGCGCATCGAGCGCCAGCCTGGCGAACACCTGGCGCTGCACGCGCTGACCTTGCATCCGCCGCAATCCGGGCGGGTGCTGATCAAGGACCTGAACCTGGTCTTAAAGCCGGGCGACGCGCTGCTCATCACCGGCGACAGCGGCTGCGGCAAGAGTTCGCTGCTGCGTGCCATCGCGGGCTTGTGGCAGCGGGGCAGCGGCACCATCCACCATCCGCCGCAGGAATCCTTCTTCTTCCTGCCGCAGCAGCCCTACCTGCAGGCGGGCACGCTGCGCAGCCAGCTGATCTACCCCAGCGCGCACTCGAGCCTGGGCGACGAGGAACTGCTGGCCATCCTGGAGCAGGTGCACCTGTCGCGCCTGGCCGAGCGCGTCGGCGGCCTGGACGCCGTGCGCGACTGGGACAAGCTGCTGTCGGTCGGCGAGCAGCAGCGCCTGGCCTTCGGACGCGTGCTGGTGCATGCGCCGGAGATCGTGATCCTCGATGAAGCGACCAGTGCGCTCGACAGTGCCAACGAGGCGTCGCTCTACAGCCGGCTGCGCGAGAGCGGGACCACCCTGATCAGCATTGCGCACCGGCCGGCCGTGCTGCGCCACCATACCCATGTGCTGCACCTGATGGGGGGGGGGGCCTGGGAGCTGCAGGATGCGGCCTCGTATCGGTTCGATGGCGGGGCGGAGGAGGCGGGGGCGATGCCGCAAACGCCGGTGACAGAGCCGGACGCACCGTCAGCAACGCCGCGTTACGGGGCGCTGGTGGCGCACTGATCCACGGTCAAAGCGCGGCGAGACGGGTGGACATCAGCTCGAGCATCAGTTCGTGCACGCCATCCCACACGATCTGCACGCCGAGGCACAGCAGGATGAAGGCGGTCAGGCGCAGGAAGACGGCCGTCCCGGCTTCGCCGATCAGGTGCAGGAGACGCTCCCCGTAGCGAAAAGCAAGATAAAGCAGCACACCGATGACCGCCAGGGCAGCCAGTGCCGCGCCCATGCGCGCCAGCGACATGGCCAGGTTCACGTCGTGCAGGCTCACCCCCACGGTGATGGCGACGGAGATCGATGCGGGGCCGCAGCTGATCGGAAAAGTCAGCGGATAAAAAGCCTGTCGTTGCGCCCGGTCCGGCGTAAATGCCTCGGCCAGGGCTTCCCGGCTGTCCGGCGTGTCGGGTGTCGCCCCGAGCAGGCGCCAGGCCACCGATGCAAGGATCAGGCCGCCGCCAATGCGGACGATGGGCAGGGAGATGCCGAAGAAATCGAGCACGTAGGAGCCGATCAGCATCGACCCCGTCATCAGCCAGAACATGTTGCCCGCGATACGGCGCGCGAGCATCGTACGGGTCGCGGGAGAGGCGCGTTCGGTCATGCTCAGGAAGATCGGCGCGGTGGCGGCCGGATTGAGGATGGGCAGCATCGTCACGAACACGAACAGGAAGCTCTTGGCGGCAGCCAGTATCAATTCGAGTGTCATGTCGGGGTATCCTGGACGCATGGCGCCGACTGTGTCGCCGATCCCCCAGTCTTGTTGTTGCTAATATAAAATAAATTTATACAAATATGCATAAAATTATTTTAACACCCATTGCCACGCAGGGTGCTACGCCGGCACCCGTCAGGCCAGGCAGTGACGTTCGAGGCTTGCCTTGAGCTCGTCCTTGAAGGTGCTGTAGTCGACAGCCTTCTGGATATAGTCGGTCACCCCCAGGGCTTGCGCACGTGCGCGATCGGCGGCCAGTCCCGAGCCCGACAGGATGATCGTGGGGATGGGTTTGCCACCGTCGGCACGCAAGCGTTCCAGCAGTTCGAAGCCGTCGACCCGCGGCATCTTGATATCGAGGAGGAGCAGGTCGACGTCGGACGCCTGGAGCAGCCGATGGGCCTCTTCGCCGTCATGGGCGATGAGGATCCGATACGCCTTTTGATAGCCTTCCAGCGCCATCCGGGTCAGCATGAGGTCGATGCCGAGGTCGTCGACAAGGAGAATTGTTTTCATCGGGCGATGCTAACAGACTTGCCCGGGATCCAGCGCCTTGCATGCTGGCCTTATTCGCGCGCCTGGTATGGGCCGGCGTGCTGGCCGGTCCAGCCGTGATTCTGCGCATCGCGACGTATCCGCTTTGCGCAGAACTGCACCATGTCTTGAAACGAACTCAAGATTGACGCAACAGCCCGTTTCAGTTGGCGCCTTTTGCCGCCATCTCACGTTCCAGCTTGGCATGGT
>CAJYQM010000321.1 GCA_913777025.1 uncultured Massilia sp.
ATTCCTGGTAGGGCGTTTCCAGGCGATGACGGGAGCGTAGCCGTAAAGCTGGGTATCATCGTGATACCAGCGTACACAATCGACAGGAGGAACGGATGGAATCGACGGCGGAACAATGGGAGCGCGAACTGCGCGCGGTGCGCGAGCGCGTGGCGCAGGCGGGCGGCAAGCCGGGCGTGGTGCCGGCCGGGGAAGCGCGCGGCATGAGCGGCCTTGCGATCATGCAGGCGCTGCTGGCGGGACGCTTCCCGTACGCGCCGATCGCCGAGACGCTGGACTTCTTCCTGGTCGAAGTCGACAAGGGCCAGGCCACCTTCCAGGGCACGCCCCTGCCCGGCCACCTGAACCCGATGGGCACGGTGCACGGCGGCTGGTACGCGACCCTGCTCGATTCGGCGGTCGGCTGCGCGGTGCAGACCATGCTGGAGCCGGGCCAGGGCTATACGACGGCCGAGCTGAGCGTGAACCTGGTGCGCGGCGCGCGCCTGGACGGCGGCCCGCTGCGCGCGATCGGCAAGGTGCTGCATTGCGGCCGCCAGATGGCGACCGCCGAGGGCCGCATCGTCGATGCCCAGGGCAAGCTGTACGCGCACGCGACCACGACCTGCATGGTGTTCAGCGCCCGCGACTGAAGCGCGATCGATTGAACCGGATCAGCTGACCGCCGGCTCCAGCAGCGTGAGCGTCTGCGCCCCGGTGTCGAGCGTGGCGCGCACGCCCAGCGGCATGGTGAACTGGTTGCGGATGTGGCCGAAGGAATAGCCGGTCACCGCCGGCACCCGCAGCGGCTGCAGGTGCACGTCCAGGGTCTCGTCCAGCGTCAGCGAGGGGCCGTCGCCCTGCGGCCCGCAATTCTCGCAGATGCCGATCATCAGCGCGGCCGCCCGCTCCAGCCCGAGGGCAAGGTCGAGCTGGGTCATCCAGCGGTCGATGCGGTAGGGTTC
Source organism: uncultured Massilia sp. (assembly GCA_913777025.1). Lineage (GTDB taxonomy): Bacteria > Pseudomonadota > Gammaproteobacteria > Burkholderiales > Burkholderiaceae_D > Telluria. Next base: position 945 of record CAJYQM010000321.1, read on the forward strand.
TTCGTTCACCTCTTCGATGAACAGGATGGCGCCGCGATAGTCGGCGGCGTAGGGCGTGCCGGCCAGCGCGCTGATCAGGGACAAATTGCCGCCGACGAGCGGCCCGGTGGCGACGCCGCCGTGCACGGTGCGCACCGCGTACTGCGGCTCCTGCAGCGCGCGCTGCGCGTTCTCCGGCGCCATCGGGATCGTGTAGCGCGGGCGCGGGTCCGTCAGCACCGCCAGCATATGCTCGTCCGAATAGGGCGAGGGCGTGCTCGTGGCGACCGGCCCGTGGAAGGTCACCAGGCCGGCATGGCGCGCGATCGCCAGGTGCAGGGCCGTGATGTCGGAGTAGCCGAGCAGGATCTTCGGGTGGCTGCGGATCAGCCGGTAATCGAGGTGCTTGAGCAGCGAGATGCAGCCGGAGCCGCCGCGGATCGCCCAGATGGCTTTTACCTCCGGGTCGCGGAACATGGCGTGCAGGTCGGCGATGCGGGTGGCCACGGTGCCACCGTAGTTGCCCCAGACTTCGCGCAACCAGGCGCCCTGCTTCACACGGAAGCCGAGGGACTCGATGTGCCTGACGGCTTTGTCGATGGATGCGTCACTGGTGTAGCCGCCGGGGGCGACCAGGCCGATGACGTCGCCCTTGCGCAGGCGCGGGGGTTTGATCAGGGGTGTCATGGAAGAGCGTGAAGATGGTGCCGCCAGCGCCGGCAGCGCCAGGCTTGACGCGAGCAAGGCGCCGAAGCGCCGCCTGCTCATAAGGTGCGCGATCGCCATGCGTGTTCGATCCATTACCGTCGCTCCTGCGCAGGCAGGCGCCCAAGTTCTGCACGCGTCGACGCTACACGTGCAACCTGGGTCCCCGCCTTGGCGGGGACGACGTAGTGGATAGTGCGCGCGATCAGAAGAATTTATAACGCACGTTGAAGTTCAGCGAACGGCCACGCGGGTCGGCCACGCGCGGGTCCCAGCCGGCGCCCACGACTTCGTCGACGTTGTGCGCGGTGAACGGCGGATCGCGGTCGAACAGGTTCTGGATGCCGACGGTGATCGTTGTGTTCCTGAAGCCCGTGTAGGTGGTCGACAGGCCGAAGGTGGTATAGCTCGGCACGGTCGGATCGAAGCCCGGCGGCGGTGCCGACTTGCCGGCGTCCGGCAACTGGTCCTTGTAGCCGTTGCGGTACAGGTTGCTCAGCAGGACACTCCAGTCACCCTTGCTCACGCTGAAGGTGGCGCTGTGCTTCCAGCGCAGGTAGAGGTCTCGGGTGTAGAAGTTGCCGACGTATTCCTTGTAGTCCTGGCCCGGGATCTCGGCGAACTGGTAGCTCTGGGTCCAGGTGCCGTCCAGGGTCGCATTCCAGCGGAAACCACCCGGCAGGTCGCCGCGGCCGCGCAGGCCGAGGTCGGCGCCGCGGGTTTTCAGGCCGGCCGCGTTGATCCAGCCGGCGTCGACGTAATCGATGGTGCCGTCGGCGTTGCGATGGATGTACTCGCTCAGCGCTGCGGCATTCGCCAGGACCACCTGCGGCGTGCGGTTCAGGATGCGGTCCTTGATGTTGATCGCCCAGTAGTCGAGCGACACCGAGAAATTGCGCACCGGCTCGATGATCACGCCCAGCGTACCTTGCTGCGACGTTTCCGGACGCAGGTTCGGATTGCCGCCGCTCTTGTAATCGAGGCGCTCGATCGCGCAGTAGCGCGGATCACCCGGATGCTGGCCGCAGCCGACCGGATCGGAGATGCCGTTCGGCAGCTCCTGGTCCAGGCGGCCCGAGTACAGCTGGACGAAGCTCGGCGCCAGGAAGCCCTTGCTGGCCGAACCGCGGAACATCAGCCAATTGGTCGGACGGTAGCTGAACGCGGCTTTTGGATTGGTGGTGGCGCCGATCAGGGTGTAGTCGTCGCGGCGGATCGCCAGCTGCACTTCCAGGCTCTTCAGCACCGGAATCACCAGCTCGGCATAGGCCGCCTTGATGTTGCGGGTCACGCGCGGCTGGTTGGCATTGCCTGGCGCCAGCAGGATCTGGGTCGCATCGGTATCCTGGGCGAACGCATAGCTTTCACGGCGCAGATCGAAGCCGACCGCGCCCGAGACGGCGCCGCCCGGCAGATCGTAGATCTGGCCGGAGATCGAGCCGTCCAGCTGGGTCTGGGTCGTCTTGCCGTGCTGCAGGCGGCCGTAGAACTTGGCCGCTTCCAGCGCGTTCATGGCAGCCTGGGTCTGGCCGGCCTCCGGTCCCACGAACGGATTCACGATACCGCTGCCCAGCACCGAGTACAGGGCCTTGGTGTTGGCGTAGCCGTCGACCAGGTCGGTCGTGGCGCGGCTGGCGGAGTGCGACAGGCCAAGCTTGTAGTCCCACTTGCTCGCGATAGTGCCGTCGGCGGCCAGCAGCAAGCGCACGGTGTCGTTGTTGTTCTGCTGGGTACGGTTACCCAGCGGCCAGGCGCGCCATTTGTACAGGATCGGCTTGGTCCTGTCGAAGCTCGGGATGTAGGCCGACAGATCCTGGTAATACGGGCCGCCGGCCGGGTAGGCATTGCCGTTGGCCAGCGTGGTCGAGATCTGGGCCGGGGTCAGGATCGACAGGCTGCGGTTGTGCGCCAGCAGGGCCTCGGCGTAGATGCGATTGTCCGGGTTGACCTGGAAGGTCGCGCGGCCGATGGCATTGGTGCGCTCGGCCGGCAGCTGGATCACGTAGTCGCCGCCGTAGTCATAGGCGCAGGAATAGGTCGAGCGCAGCGGCGAGGTGACGTTCTTCCACAGCGAGGTGGCGTACTGCGACATGCCTTCGACGCTGTCGCACTTGCCTTGCAGGCTCAGCAGGCCGGCCTGCAGGTAGGTGTTCGGGTCGCCGGGCATCTTGAAGCCGGTGCCCAGCGCGGAGCCGGCGCCGGTCAGCTGGTTGGCGGCCGGGGTGCCGGTGGTGTCCGGCGACAGGCCACGCGCCGGCTGGTAGCCGTTGGCGAAGTCGCGCTGGCGCGAGCTGAGCATGTCGTTCTTGTCATGGGTCAGCGAACCCATCACGTTCCAGCGGTCCGTGTCCAGGTTGCCAGTGCCGGCGCTCAGCGACAGGCGACGGGTGGCACCGCCGCCGTGCTGGGTGAAATTGCCGCTGGCGGTGCCGTCGAAGCCCTGGTAATCGGTCTTCAGGATGAAGTTGATCACGCCGCCGACCGCGTCGGTACCGTAGATGGCCGACGCGCCGTCCTTCAGCACTTCGATGCGTGCGATGGCCGCCAGCGGGATGCTGTTCAGGTCGACCGCCTTGCCCGACATGCCATAGCCGGCGATGCGGCGGCCGTTCAACAGCACCAGCGTGCCGGACGGGCCGAGGCCGCGCAGCGAGGCGAAGGAACCGCCGCCGCTGACGCGGTCGGCGTCGGCGCCGAACACGTTGTTGCCGGAGGTCTGGTTGTCGGCCCCGGTGCCGTTGGCCGAGATCAGGGTCAGTAACTGTTCGGCGGTGGTGATGCCCTGCTTGTCGAGTTGGTCGAGCGTGATGGTCTGGACCGGCAACGCGCCTTCCAGGTTGATGCGCCGGATGCTGCTACCCGTGATTTCGACGCGCTGCATGGGTTGTTGCTGCGATTGCGCTTGTTGCTGCACCTCCTGCGCGATCGCCGGACTGACGGCGCCGATCAGGGCAATCATGTGTGCTAACTTCTTTAACTTCACGCGTCTCTCCTTGGGTACTGGCAGCGGGGTGGGCTGGCGCCTGGGGTTTAATAGTCAAGTAATGTCTTTGCATTACGATATTTATATTTTCAAAGGTAAGCGCAGTGGCTTTGCACCATCCAATGAAAATTCCGGCGCTGAGTATAACTACAGGGAATATTTAGCTGAGGAAAAACTCGCCAAAACTATCACCTGCCCTTGGAGGCGCGTGCTCTTTGCGCAACATCGACATCCAGGTAACGCCATTGCGTGAGTTCGACCGGGTGGCGCTTGTAGTTTTTCAGCCACGGTTGGCGGATATCGGCCGATTGCACCTGGGTCAGCGGCACCCAGGGGTTATAGGCGTGGATCAGCTGGTTCATTTCGAAGTACAGCTTCTGGCGTGCCGGACCGTCCGGCAGCTGGCGCGCCTGTTCGTAACGTGTGTTGTAAGCCGGCAGGTCGAAGCGCGCATAGTTGGCGCGGCCCGCGTTCGGGCCGTACAGCAGCTGGTAGAAATTCTCGCCATCGGGGAAATCGGCGACCCAGTTACTTTCGAACATCTGCACCTTGCCAAGGCGCGACGCCTTGATGATCTCCGTCTTCTTGTCCGACTTGAACACCACGCGCAGACCAATCGCATTCAGGCACTTGCGCCACAATTCGTCGCGCAGGCGTCCGCTGACCGTCGCTTCGCTGCTCATCACTAGGGTCAACTGACTGCCGTCCGGCTGCCGGCGAAACCCATCCGCGTCGCGCTTGCCGTAACCGTGGCGGTCGAGCAGGGCATTCGCCAGCGCCGGATCGTAGGGTACGGGGCTGCGGTAGTTGGGGTCGTAGCCAAGCACGTTGGGCGGCAACGGCGACTCGGCCTTGATGGCGAAGCCCTTCTTCAGCAGCGCGATGTCTTCAAGACTGTTGTAGCTCATCGAGATCGCGCGGCGCAGGGCAATTTTCTCCTTGCCGTAACCGCCGACGACCGGGTCCTGCATGTTCATCCACATGTAATAAGTCTGCAGCACCGGGAAGCGGTAGAGTTCCATGCCGCGCGCGGCCAGTTCCGGCTTCAGCTTGCCGTTCTTGATGACCATGTCCGTCATCGATTCCGGCACCTGCTCGAGGTAATCGTATTCGCCGTTGAGGAAACCCAGCATGCGGCCCTGGAATTCTTCGGCGATCTTGACTTCGACGCGGTCCACGCGCGGCAGCGGCTGCCCTTCCAGCGCGGCGCCGATCGCTTTATCTTGGGGGTTGCCGCCCGGCGTACCGTGGAACACGGCGGTCGAGGCCGGGTTCTTCAGCAACACGATGCGGTCGCTGCGCTTCCAGTCACCCAGCATGAAGGGCCCGGTGCCGACCGGGTGGTTGCCGGCCTGGCCCGGATAGGCCTCGATCACCTCGCGCGCCACCACGCCAGTGGCCGGGGTCGCCAGGTAGAACAGGAAATTGTTGTCGGGCTCGGCCAGGCGGATCCGCAGCGTGTAGCGGTCGAGTGCCTGCAGGCCGGGGATCGCCGTGTCGACGCTGTATTTGTCCTTGAGCGCGCCATCGCCCAGCAGCTTGCCGTCGAACAAAAAGGACCAGGGCGATTTCAAGGCCGGGTCGTACAGGCGGGTGATGCTGTAGACGTAATCCCGGGCTGTGACTTCGCGCCGCTTGCCCTTGAATGCGGGATCGGGCGTGAAATAAATGCCCGGGCGGATGTGAAAGGTGTAGCTGCGCCCGCCATCCTCGATGGTGGGTAATTCAGTTGCGCTATTGCCCTGCAGCTTGAGTGGCCGCGCCAGGTAGTCGTAGCGCAGCAGCGGGTCGAACAGGTTTTCCAGCAGCGACAAGGTGGCCAGGTCGGACCCGACCGCGGGGTCCAGCCCGGCTTCGCTGGTGGACAGGAACATGTGCAGGACCTTGCCCTCCCCGGCCGGCGCGGCGGCCAGGGCGGGTAGTTGACACAGGGTGAACAGCAGGGCGGCGAAGGTGCGGCGAGTCGGCATGGCAAGGTCCTGAAGGCGTTGCGTATCATAGGCCGAGGCTTATACGCAGGCAATAAGCGATCGCCCGCGACGCGCCGGCCGTTCACGGGCGCCGCCTGGGACGCATAACTTTTTAATATAGCTGCGCCGCATTCTTTCATCGTGGCAGCTTGCTGTGCGCCTATACTCTGCACAATCGAGCGCGACGACACATCACATGGCACTGAATTACATCTGGATCGGCTTCTTCCTGGTTGGTTTTATTGCGGCTTTGGCCCAGTGGATCTTTCTGGGCGACACTGAAATCTTCAAGCGCATCATCGACGGCACCTTCGACTCGTCCAAGTCGGCCGTGATGGACATCGCCCTGCCGCTGGCCGGCGTGATGACCTTGTGGCTGGGCTTGATGAACGTCGGCGAAAAGGCCGGCGCCATCGGCTGGCTGGCGAAGATCATCTCGCCCTTCTTTTCGCGCATCTTCCCGGACGTGCCGAAGGACCACCCGGCCACCGGCCACATGGTGATGAATTTCTCGGCCAACCTGCTGGGCCTGGACAATGCCGCCACGCCCTTCGGCCTGAAGGCGATGGAAAGTTTGCAGACGCTGAACCCGCAAAAAGACACGGCCAGCAATGCCCAGATCATGTTCCTGGTGCTGCACACCTCGGGCCTGACCCTGATCCCGCTGGCGATCATGGCCCAGCGCGCCATCCTGGGCGCGAAAGACCCGTCCGACATCTTCATTCCCTGCATGGTCGCGACCTATGTCGCCACCGTGGCCGGCATCATCGCGGTCTCGATCCGCCAGCGCATCAACCTGATCAATGGCGTGGTGCTGGGCTGGCTGGGCGGGATCACGGCCTTGATCGGCCTGATGATCTTTTATTTCACGAACTACTTGAGCAAGCCGGAAATCGAGACCGTGTCCAAGGTCGCGAGCAATTTGATCCTGTTCAGTATCATCGTCGTGTTCATCGTCGGCGCGCTGCGCAAGGGCGTGAACGTGTACGAAGCCTTTATCGAGGGCGCCAAGGGCGGCATCCAGACCTCGCTGACCATCATTCCCTACCTCGTCGGCATGCTGGTGGCGATTTCCGTGATCCGCAATTCGGGCGTGCTCGGCTACGTGGTGCAGGGCCTGGAATGGGTGATCCGCATGATGGGCCTGGACACCGCCTTCACGCCGGCGCTGCCGACCGCGCTGATGAAGCCGCTGTCGGGCAGCGGTTCGCGCGCGCTGATGATCGACACCATGAAGACATACGGCGTCGATTCCTTCGTCGGGCGCCTGGCCTGCATCTTCCAGGGCTCGGCCGATACCACCTTCTATATCGTCGCGCTGTACTTCGGCTCGGTGGGCGTGCGCAAGACCCGCTACGCCATTTCCTGCGGCTTGATCGCGGACCTGGCCGGCATCATCGCGGCGATCTCGGTCGCCTACGTATTCTTTGGTTAAATGTTTTTAAGGATGAGCATGTTCCAACGTCGCCTTGCCACCCTCTCCTTCCTGCTGGCCGCCTGGCTGCCGGCCCACGCCCAGCTGCCCGAACCGGTGCTTGGCGCCCTGCGCAGCACGACGATCCCGGAAAGCGCGCTGAGCGTGGTGGTGTTGCGCGACAACCAGACCGTCCTGTCGCACCTGGCGGACCGCCCCACGCATCCGGCCTCGACCATGAAACTGGTGACGACGCTGGTCGCCCTGGAGACGCTGGGCCCGGTCTTCCGCGGCCGCACCGAGCTGCGCGGTACCGGCGAGATCCAGGGCGACACCCTCAAGGGCGACCTGATCCTGCGCGGCGGCGCCGACGCCGACCTGGACACCGAAGCGCTGACCACCATGCTGCGCAGCCTGCGCAACCAGGGCATCCGCAAGATCCAGGGCCACCTCGTGATCGACCGCCAGCTGTTCAACCCGGCGCGCGCCGACCTGGGCGTGCCGCCCTTCGACGAATCGCCCGATTCCTATTACAACGTCATCCCCGATGCCGCCCTGATCAACAAGAACATGCTGCAGCTGGACCTGCGCTCGACCGGCGCCGGTTTGAAGATCGCGGTGCAGCCGGAACTGCGGGACGTGAGCGTCACGTCCGAGATGAAGCTGGTGGGCGGTGACTGCGCCAACTGGGACAACGGCTGGCAGGCGCCGGAAGTCCGGACCCAAGGCCAGGCCGATGGCCGGATCAAGGTCGTGCTGCACGGAACCTTCCCGAAAAACTGCATTGCCAGTACCTCGATCAACGTGATCGACCGCCAGGCCTATGTCGACCACCTGCTGCGCACCACTTGGCACCAGCTGGGCGGCAGCATCGACGCCGACACCATCGAAGGCGCGACCCCGCCGGACGCGAAGCTGCTGGCCGCACACGTCGCGCGCGCGCTGCCGGAAGTCGTCCGCGACACCAACAAACCCTCGGACAACCTGCTGGCGCGCATCCTCTTCCTGAGCCTGGGCGCACTCGAAGCCGACCCGGTGCTGGGCAGCCGTCCGCTGCCCGGCGGGAGCGAGCCGACCCTGGCCCGTTCCGCCACCGTGGTGCGCACCTGGCTGCGCGCCCACGGCATCGACGACACCGGCCTGGTCCTCGAAAACGGTTCCGGCCTGTCGCGCATCGAACGCGTGACGCCGGTGCAGCTGGCCGGCGTGCTGCTGGCCGGCCAGCGCAGCAACTGGGCGCCGGAATTCCAGGCCAGCCTGCCGATCGCCGGCGTCGACGGCACCCTGCGCCGCCGCCTGCAGAACAGCCCGGCCGCGAGCCGCGCGCGCATGAAGACCGGCACGCTGCGCAACGTGGTCGCACTGGCCGGCTACGTGCCGGATGCGAGCGGCAAGCAGTGCATCGTCGTCGCCATGATCAATAGCGACCTGGTCAGCAACGGGCGCGGACGGCAGGTGCTCGATACCCTGGTCGACTGGGTCGCGCGCATGGAAGGCATGCCGGCGCTGGGGCCGACGCCGGCACCGGGGATGCCGATGACGGCGCCCGCGGCCCAGCCCATGCCCCCGCAGCCAATGGCACCGCAGCCGGCGCCTTCCCAGCCCGTACCCACGACGTGAAATCGGATTTCACTCAGTCAGGCTATTTGAAATCTTCTTTCACGATGACATTAGCGTGCCTCCCCCGGCAATGTGACCGGATGGGTGGTCACCGCCGTATCGCCGGGCGCGCTTGAGGAGGCTGTCGGCGCCGCCTGCCCCGTCGTGGCGGCGGCGCTCGCGGCCGGCGTGGTCGGCGGTGCCGCCGTGCTGGCCTGGGCGCTGCCGTTCTTGCCGGGCTCCAGCCACGGCGTGCCGGCCAGGTTCGGCTTGGCCTCGACCAGCGACACGTTGGCGCCCGTGCCTTCACGGATGGCGCGCACCAGGTCCATCATCGTCGCCTCGGTGAACTTCTCGGGTGTGCCCAGCATCATGCCGCCGACGCGGCGCGGCCAGGCCAGCCAGCCGCCTTCCGGCTTGGTGAAGACGGCATACATGTCGAGGTGGTAGCCGCTCTTGTACGGGAACAGGCAGGCGACCAGGTTCATGTTGTCGCTGCCGCGCACCTTGGGCGCCGCCTTGGCGGTCCAGGACGCGCCGTCGCAGCTCGATCCCTTTTCCACCGCGGTGCCCGGAGGCGCGCCCGTCGGATCGGCGATCTTGAAGTGACCCGGCAGGTCGGTGACCTGGGCGCCGGCCTGGGTGGCCACCTGCGCCTCCTTGAGGTTGCGGTTGATGCCGTTGCTGGCGGCCTTGGCGACCGTCTCGGCAGGGGCCGTGGTCTTGATGTCGAATACGCGGTAGTACTCCACCGTCGTGTCGCGCGCGGCAAAGGTATCGTTGCCGCCGGTGCTGGTACATCCTGCCAGCGTGGCCATGGCGGTAACCATAGGAATGGACAATGCGGCGCAAGCCATCATCGAGCGTTTCATGCGCACCTCCCTGAGTTTGGACTGTTACCCGTCCTGCATCGATGGTGCGATTTTCCGGTTGCGGATGCGGTGGAGACTGCGTTTGCTCAAGCGTGTGATGCAAGCGTCAGCGTGGCGCGACAGCGGCGTGGACTGGCTTCAGAGTACGCGGCGGAAGGTTTTACGTACCAGCTCGCGATCGCCGCAATCGAAGTGCCACCACTCGGTCTTGATGCCGACGAAGCCTGCCTGGAACATGGTGTCGCGCAGCAGCTGGCGGTTGGCCACCTGGACGTCGCTCAGCGCGCCGGTGCGCAAAAAACCCTCTTCCAGCGCCGGATGCGACAACTCCGTCATGTCGTCGAAGCCGGTGCCCATGTCGAGCTCGCGGCCCTGCTCGTCGAGCAGCGTGATGTCCAGCGCCATGCCGTAGGAGTGGATGGAGCCGCGCGCCGGATCGGCGAGGTAGAGGCGCAGACCGGTGCCGTCGAGCGCATCCCACAATTGCTGCTGGACGCGCTGCGGGCGCAGGGCGTCCAGCACCAATGCCGTATAACCGGGCCGCGCGCGCGCCAGCCAGGCCACCGCCCGTTCCAGCGCGCTTGCCGCGTCGCGGTGCAGCCAGGCGCAGTCGTAGGGAGAATACAGGTCGCGGCCGACGAAATTGTTCGCCGTCGCATAGCGCAGGTCGACGGCGATGCCGGCGATGGTGGACAGGTGGCGGAATTCCGGGTCGCCGGCGATCTCCTCGCTGGCTATGCCCTCTCGCGGGCCGCCCTCTCGTGGGCCGCCCTCTCGTGGGCCGCCTTTTCGTGGACCGGACAAGCTCATCGACATCCTTTTTCGATCAGGGCGCGCGCGGTGGCGCCGATGCAGTTGGCCAGTTCGCGCGCGGCGTGCGACAGCGGCGCGTGGCTGGCCGTCAGCAGGTACAGCTGGACCGGGATCGCCGGCGCCCACGGGCGGCATTGCACCTTGTCGCGCGCGGCCGATGCCGCCGTGAACGGATCGAGCACGGCGCTGCCGGCACCCGCCTCGACCAGCGAACGCGCGATCTGGTAGGTCTGCACCACGGTGTGGAACACCGGATGCACGTCCTGGGCTTCGCAGGCGGCCACCACCATCTCGCCCAGCGGATCACGGTCGGCCAGGCCGATCAGTTCGCCGGACAGCGCGCTGGGCGTGATCGGTTCGCGGCATTCCTCATCGTTCCAGGTGCCGGCCGGCGCCATCACCGTGAGCGTGCCCTGGGCGATCGCCTCGGCCTCGATGCCGGGGTGGCGCGGGTCCTGCAGCGACAGGGCGAGATCCGCTTCGCCCAGGCGCAGCGCGTTGACGATCTCGGTGGTGTGGAAGGTCGCCAGTTCGCAGCGGGTCTGGGCGAAGCCGCGGCGCCAGTCGTTCAGGGCGGCGGGCAGGACGCTGATCGCGATGGTCGGCGTGGAGACCAGGCGCACGGTCTCGCCGGCGCGGCTTTTCAGGCTGGCGGCCAGGCGGCGGATGCCCTGCAGGTCGCGGTTCAGCTTTTCGGTCTCGGCGAACAGGCGGTGCGCCTCGGGTTTGGGGTACAGCTTGCCGCGCACGCGCTCGAACAGCGGCATGCCCAGTTGCAATTCGGCGTGCTGCAGCACCTTGGTCACGGCCGGCTGGGAGATGTGGAGCACCTGGGCGGCGCCGCTGATGGTACCCACCTGCATGATGGCATGGAAGACTTCGATATGGCGCAGACGCATCGCATTGATTCCTAAGCTTGAACCGTCAAGCATATCGGAAAAGCGGCGCTGCGCAAAAGCATCACTGCTGCACCGGCACCGGCGGTGTTGCGGGAATGACAGTCGGGCTGTCCGGCGGCGTGGTCGGCAGCGGCGTCGGCTGTGCGGGCGGCGTCGGCTGGGCAGGTTCCACAGGCGGCGCCGGCTGGGCCGGCGGCGGCAGGACCGGCGCGGTCATCACCGGCGCGGCCGGTACCGGCGGCAGCGGGCCGCGCGGATTGGTCAGCGCTTCCAGCAGCGCGGCGGTCTGGACGTCCGGCATGCCGTCGATGTTGGCCGGCCGGTATTTCATCTGGAAGGCCGACAGGACGGTGCGGGTCTGCTCGTCCAGCACGCCGGACTCGACCAGGCCGTAGCCCCAGGTGTGCAGCTTCTTCTGGAACCAGGCGACGTCCGGCAGCTGGGTCTGGAAGATCGGGTAGAGCGCGACCACGCGGTTGGCGTCCGGCCAGGTCACCAGGCCGGCGGCGGCCAGTTGCCGCCACGGGAACATCGGGCCCGGGTCTTGCTTGCGCTGGGGCGCGATGTCGCTGTGGCCGAGCACGTTTTCCGGCGCGATGTGGTGGCGCGTGACGATGTCGCGCACCAGCGGGATCAGGGCGTCGATCTGCGATTGCGGGAAGGGTGCGTAGACGCGGCCGTTCGGCGTGTCCTTCCAGCCCGGGTTGACGATCTCGATGCCGATCGAGCTGTTGTTCAGCTGGGTGAAATTCTTCCAGCTCGAGTTACCGGCATGCCAGGCGGCGTTCTTTTCGTCGACCAGGTTGTAGATGACGGGACGCGGGTCGTCGGTGACCAGGTAATGGGCGCTGACCTCCTGCTGGGTCAGCGTCGCCAGCGACGACGGCTTGTCGCCCACGGTGTAGTGCAGCACCAGGAAGCGCGCGCGGCTGCTCTGGCCCTTGGCGGTATAGGTGTGGTCGTATTGCGGACCGGTCGGGCCGGTGGCGCAGCCGGCCAGCAGGGCCAGCATCAGGGTGGCGGCGAGGATTTTCATGTTTTATTCTTGGGTTCGGGTTGGGAGGCCATGCGGGCGGCGGCATGGTGCGCACCGCCGGCGGTCTGGGTCAGCGGCGTGGCGGGCGGCAGCGCGGCCCGCATCGCCGCCATGATCATCGGATGCAGTTCGCTGGCGCGCCCGGACAGCGCCACCGGGCGCGGGCCGAAGCGCGTGAGCAGGGCTTGCGCCAGGCGCGCCAGTTCGCGGCCGGCGCCCTGCAGGATGGCGGCGGCGACAGGATCGCGTTCGGCGCTGGCGGCCACGGCCAGCGCCAGCTTGCCGACGGCGCCGCGTTCCTGGCCGTAGATGAACTGGCGAGAGTATGCCCAGTCGTCGCCGCCGACGTAGTCGAACACGGCCTGCGCCATGGGCGAGCCATGCCAGCTGCCGGGTTGTTCATCCTCGCGGCGCCAGATGTGGCGCAGCGCTTCCTTCGCGATCCAGAAGCCGCCGCCGCCATCGTCCAGCACCACGCCGCGGCCGCCGGCGCGGTGGAACACGCCATCGGCATCGATGAAGGCACCGATCGAACCGGTGCCGGCATAGACCAGGTAGCCCTCGCCGGGCGCGAAGCTGGCGCGGTAGGCGATTACCATGTCGCTGCAGAAGTGGACTGCTTGCGGGTCCAGGTGCAGCAGTTCGGCCAGCCAGCGCTGCAGCAATTCGCTGTCGCCGCCGAAGCCGGTGAGGCCGGCCTGGACGCGTCCGGGCATCCCGTGCGGCAGTACCTGCGCCGCCAGTTCGGTGAAGGTGGCGCGCACGGTATCGCGGCCCGATGCGTTACCCATCTGCAGCGCGGACAGGCCGGCGACCGTGCCTTCGGCCACGATGGCCCCGCCGGGTGCGGCCAGCGCCCAGCGGGTCTGGGTGCCGCCGGCGTCGATGCCCAGGCCGAGGCCGGCACCGGACCCGGCCATGTGTTCGGGTTGTGAGGGAATCATGATCGAAGCGAAGTGTACGCCCTTCGCCCCGCTGTGCGCACATGAATGCTCACCGTATGTGCATGACCGGATGTTATGGTTTCCATCATGCCGCGGCTTTTCTCCAGGCCTGCACCCGCGCGCTCTCGTTGCCGAGGCGGTCGACCGCGCTGACGAACACGGCATCCGGGCTGCCCAGCCTGGCGTCGTCCGTGACCGCCCAGTCCACGCGCGAGGCCGGCGCCGTCGCGAAGCGCCATTCGCCGCCGTAGCGCGACCAGATCGCATAGGTGGCGTTGGCCTTGCCCGCCGCCAGTTTCAGCAGCACGGCATTGCCCTTGCGGGTGGCCGCGACCGAAGGCGCGCCCGGGGCCGTGTTGCCGAGCCAGGGCGTGGCCGGGACCAGGGCCGGCGACGAATAACAGCTGCTGCGCAGCTGGTCGAAGATGCCCTTGCGGTTCTGCATCAGCGCGGCCATGCTGAAGTGCACGTGACCGCCGGCATTCGGACGCGAGCGCGTGACGCCGATCTGCTCGATGATTTCCTGCGGCTGGTAATCCTTGACCGGCGCGCCGATGCGGCTGGTGTACAGGCCCGGCCACAAGTGGCGGCCGCGGCTGTTCTGCGCGATCCAGTAGTCGAGCAGCACGTCGTAGGCCTGGCCCGGCTGGCGGATCGACCAGTACAGCTGCGGCGTGAAGTAGTCGAGCCAGCCGTTCTGCAGCCAGGTCTCGGCGTCGGCGTACAGCTTGTCGTATTGCGAAAAACCGTTGATGCCGCGCGGGCGGCGGTCCGGGCGGCCCAGGCCGAAGGGACTGATGCCGAAGCGCACCCAGCTCTTTTCGCGGTGGATCTCTTCGTACAGCGCCTCGATCAGGCGGTTGACGTTCTGGCGGCGCCAGCCCGCGCGGTCCAGCTTGCCGCCACCGGCCAGGTAGCGCTGCCAGGATGGGTCGTCCGGAAACTCCAGCTCGCCCTTTCCGGTCTTGCCCTCCAGCGCCGCGCCTTCCGCGCCGGTGGCGCCGGCGGCCTCGATCGGATAGGGATAAAAATAATCGTCGATGTGGACGCCGTCGATGTCGTAGCGGCGCACCACGTCCAGTACCACGTCCAGCGTCTGCTTGACCGCGCTTTCCTCGCCCGGGTCCATCCACTGGTATTTACCGTAAGTCTTGACGGCCGCCGGATTGGTGCGCGTGATGTGGTTTGGCGCGGCCGGCGAGCGGGCGCCGGCGTTGCGGGCGCGGTAGGGGTTGAACCAGGCGTGCAGCTCGAGCCCGCGCGCGTGGGCCTGCGTGATCCAGAATTTCAGCGGGTCGTACCAGGGTTGCGGCGCCTGGCCCTGCAGCCCGGTCAGGTATTCCGACCAAGGCTCGATCTTCGACGCGTAGATGGCGTCGGCCGAGGGGCGCACCTGCAGCACGATCGCATTCAGGTTCAGGGCGCGGGCGCGATCGAGGATGGCGATGGCCTCGGCCTGCTGCTTGTCGGCGCTCAGGTTCGGTTTGCTGGGCCAGTCGATGTTGGCCACCGTCGAGACCCAGGCGGCGCGGAATTCGCGCGGCGCCGGCGGCGGCAGGTCGCCGCCCTTGCCGCCGCCGGTGGTGGCCACCACGCCCGGCTGCGTCGTCGTACAGGCCGAGAACAGGCCACTCATCGCCATCGCACCGGCGACGCCGGCAAGCGCGAATGCGCGCCGTTTTTGATCAGGTTGCAATTCACTACTCCGTTATCTTGCGTCGACAAGGTCTCAGACCTTGACGAACCATTTTTTGCGCCACATGGCCCAGGCCAGCGCGAACATGCAGGCGTCGAACAGCAGCGCATGCAGCAGCGACGTATTGACGGCGCCGATCGGCAAGGCGGCGATCGGCGCGTACAACATGCTGCCGAGCGAATGCAGGCTGCCGTCCGGCCGGGCGAATTTTACATAGCCCAGCATCTTGGCGACGAAACCGGACACCGCAAAGATGAACAGCGCATTCATCCCGTAGATGACGAAAGGCCGCATCCAGCGCGCCGCGGCCGTGCGCAAGCCCGCGCTCGGGTTCGCGTCCAGCAGCCAGTAGAAGCCCGAGAACACGATCGCCGCCCAGCCCGTCATCCACACGCAGAACGACGGCGTCCACAGGCTTTTATTGATGGGCATGAGCATGGTATCCAAAATCGCGCCGACACCCAGGCACGCCAGGCCGGCCAGCAGCAGCCACAGGGCTTGCACCCTGCGTTCGACCGCGGACATCAGCCATTGTCCCGCCAGCACGCCGAACAGCTGGCTGCACAGCGCGGGCAGGGTCGACACCAGCCCTTCGGGATCCCAGGTCTTGGCCTGCACCCACAGATGCTTGCCGAGCAGCGTGCGGTCGACCCAGGCGCCGAAGTCCCGGCCCGGCTCCAGCACGCCGGCACCGATGCCCGGCACCGGCACCCACAGCATCAATACGCTGTACAAGGTGAGCAGGGCGGCGATGATCGCCAGCTGGGCGCGCCAGCCGCAATAGACGACGATGGGCGCGGCCAGCAGCGTGCACAGGGCGATGCGCTGCAGGACGCCGGGAATGCGCACCTTGTCGAAATTGAAATAGGGAATCAGGTTCAGCAAGAAGCCGATCAGGAAGATCAGCGCCGCCCGCCTGGCCAGCTTCAGCAGCAGCGCGGGCTTGTCGGCGCCGCCGGCCGCCAGGCGGCCCAGCGACAGCGCCATCGCCACGCCGCCGATGAACAGGAAGAAGGGGAAGATGCAGTCGGTGAAGGTCCAGCCATGCCACTTGGCGTGTTCGAGCGGACCGTAGAGGTGGCTCCAGTCGCCCGGGTTATTCACCAGCACCATGGCGGCGATGGTGAAACCCCGGAAGGCGTCGAGCGAGACCAGCCGTGCCGGGGCGTCGCGCATCGCTTATTTCTTCCCGAACTCGGGATCGATCCTGACCAGCGCCGCCATGATGAAGGCGGGAATGGTCGCCAGGCAGACCCACACGAAGAAGTGCTGGTAGCCGATCATTTCCTGCAGCTTGCCGCTCCACATGCCGGGCACCATCATCCCCAGCGCCATCAGGCCGGTGCAGATCGCGTAGTGCGCGGTCTTGTAGGGGCCGTCGGCAATCATGATCATGTACATCATCATCGCGGTGAAGCCGAAGCCGTAGCCGAACTGCTCGATGGCGAGGAAGGCCGAGATCACGCGCATGTCCTGCGGCTGGGCCGAGGACAGGTAGACGAACACCAGGTCGGGCAGGTGCACGGCGAACACCATCAGCCACAGGCAGCGCTTCAGGCCCCAGCGCGAGATCAGGTAACCGCCGAACAGGCCGCCGACCGTCAGGGCGATGATGCCGATGGTGCCGTAGGCCAGGCCGTACTGCACGGTGGACAGGCCCAGCCCGCCCTTCTCGACCGGGTCCTTCAGGAAGGGCGCGACCAGTTTCAGGAGCTGCGATTCGCCCAGGCGGAAGGTCAGTATGAAACCGAGGATCAGCCAGATGTCGCGCTTGGCGAAGAAGGTGGCGAAGGTCTGGCCGAAGCCGGCCACCAGGTTGCCGCCTTCGACCGCCTTGCGATCCGCATCCGGACGCGGCAGGATGGCCTGGTGCCAGGCGAAGAAGCCGAAGAACAAGCCGGCCAGCACGAAGAACACGATGGCCCAGGCTTGCCGCACGTCGCCGAGGCTGGTGGCGAGATAACCGGCCAGCATCACCAGCGGCCCCTGCCCCGCCAGCGTGGCCAGGCGGTAGAAGGTGGAGCGCACGCCGACGAAGGCCGCCTGCTGCTGCTGGCGCAGGCCGAGCATATAAAAGCCGTCGGCCGAGATGTCATGCGTGGCCGAGGCGAAGGCCATGATCCACATGACGCCCAGGCTGACGACGAAATAGGCGGGCAGGTGCAGCGTCGCCCCGACCGCGCCGAGGCTGGCGGCCAGCACCAGCTGCAGGGACACGGTCCAGCCGCGCTTGGTGCCGAACAAATCGACCAGCGGCGACCACAGGGGCTTGATCACCCAGGGCAGATACAACAGGCTGGTGTAGAAGGCGATGTCGGTGTTGGACACGCCCATGTCCTTGTACATGACCACCGACAGGTAATTGGCGACGATGTACGGGATCGCCTGGCCGAAATAGAGCGAGGGCACCCACAGCCACGGGTTCTTTGCTTGCGATGTTTGCATAACTCTTTCGTGGTCGGCAGGCACCGCGCCGGGGCGATTTACACGGCCAATGCCGCGCGCACGCTGCCGCGCGTCGTCTCCAGCAGCGCCTGCGCCTGCTCGACCGGGATGTTCTTGGACAAGGCCACGATCGCGACCTTGACGTGGTAGCCGCACTGTTCCAGCACCGTGCGCGCCTGCGCCTCGTCGGCGCCGGTGGCGAAGGTCGTCAGGCGGATCGCGCGGCGCACCAGCTTGGCGTTGGTCGCCTTCAAGTCTACCATCAGGTTGCCATAAACCTTGTTCAAACGCACCATCAAGGCACTCGAAAAGGTGTTCAAGGCGATCTTTTGCGAGGTGCCTGCTTTCAGGCGGGTGCTGCCGGAGATCGCTTCCGGGCCGGTGTCCAGGGTGATGCCGATTTCGGCCTCGCCCGCGACCGGGGCATCCGGGTTGTTGGCGAAGCCGATGGTCAGCGCCCCTGCCGCGCGCGCGGCGCGCAGCGCGCCCAGCACGTAGGGTGTGGCGCCCGAGGCGGCGATGCACAACACCACGTCGTCCGGGCCGACGTTCACGTCGCGTACATCCTGCGCGCCCTGCTCGATGTCGTCTTCCGCGCCTTCCACCGCGACGAACATGGCATCCTTGCCGCCGGCCAGCAGCGCCACCGCGCGCCCGTGCGGCCAGGAAAAGGTCGGGTACAGCTCCACGCTGTCCAGCACGCCCAGGCGGCCCGAGGTGCCGGCTCCCACGTAGACCAGGCGCCCGCCCGCTTCCATGCGCGGCAGCGCGGCGGTGACGGCGGCGGCGATGCGCGGCATGGCGGCGCGCACGGCTTCGACGGCCTTGAACTGGTCGTCGACCAGCACATTCACCAGTTCGGCGGTCGGGTATTGGTCGAGGGCGGCGTGTTGCGAGGCAGGCGTTTCGGTATTCAGCATGATGACCAGTTTAATACCAATGCAGAAGAGACTGTCATGAAAGGATCGTCCGCAGCCATGCCGTAAAGTTATGCATCCGGCAAGGGCCGGCATTTGCCGCGGCAAGGCGCAGTCCGTATCCTCGCTTGCATCATACTGACGATTGCGGAGACACGATGAACCAAGGCAGACGCAGCATGCTGGGCCTGGTCCTGCTGGGGGCGGTGCAGCCGTTGCCGGGCGCGGCGCGCGGCGGTACGGCGCGCGCGGCACTGGACCGGGAACTGGCAACCATCGCGCAGGACCCGGCCTGCGAACTGGCCAGCCTGTCGGTGCTGGCGATCCGCGACGGGCAGGTCAGCTACGAAGGCCAGTTCGGGCGCCGCAGCATCGGTCCCGACCGCCCGGCCGACGCCCATACCTTGTTCCGCATCGCCTCGGTTTCCAAGATGATGACCACGCTCGGCCTGATGCGCCTGCTGGAAGCCGGCAAGGTCGACCTCGACGGCGACGTCTCGCGCCGCCTCGGTTTCAGGCTGCGCAATCCGCACTTCCCGGACCGGGTCATCACGCTGCGCAGCCTGCTCACCCACACGTCCTCGCTGCGCGACGATGCCGGTTATGCCTTCGGCATCGAGGTCGCACTGAAGGATGTGCTGACACACGGCGACGGCAAGATGTGGGCGGCGAATGCCGCGCCGGGCGACTACTTCAGCTACTGTAACCTCGGCTGGGGCGTGATCGGCACCGTGATGGAAGCCGTGACCGGCGAGCGCTTCGACCGCCTGATGCGGCGCCTGCTGCTCGATCCGCTCGGCCTGCAGGGCGGCTACGACCCGTCCGCCTTCACCCCCGGCGAGCTGGCGAACCTGGCCACGCTGTACCGCAAGCGCACGGTCGATACCGAAGTCTGGGACCCATCCGGACCCTGGATCGCCCAGGCCGACGATGTGCTGCACAAACGGCCCGCGCCGCCGCCCGGCATCGACCGCTACCTCATCGGCAGCAACGCCACGCCATTCAGCCCGACCGGCGGCCTGCGCATTTCCGCGCGCGGCCTGGGGGTCGTCATGCGCATGCTGTTGCAGGGCGGCGTGCATGCAGGCAGCCGGCTCTTGACACCGGCCACGCTCGACCGGATGTTCAGCCGCCAGTGGACCCATGATGGCGCCAACGGCGATACCCTGGACGGCTTCTACCGGGCCTGGGGCCTGGGCAACCAGCAATTCCCCCATGATCCGCTCACGGGCGGCGACCTGGCCGGGCACCAGGGCGATGCCTATGGCCTGGTCTCGGCCTTCCTGATGGACCGCGCCAGGCGCAGCGGCATGGTGATGCTGGTGGGCGGCACCTCGACCGATCCGTTCACGCCAGACAACCGCGGCGCGCAGTCGGCCATGCCGCGCTTCCAGGAACGCATCCTGGCGGCGCTGTACCGGCGCGCGATCCTGGTGCGCCCGGGCGCATCGTAACAGTGCAAACATGAATCACGGTTATGCCTGGCGTCGCTACATTCATTGGCCGAGCCCGGCGCCCTCCCCTTAAGCTGCGAAGTCATGTCAATGATCAATAGCGTGCCCTGATGCAACAAGTAATCGTGATCGGCGGTGGTGTCGTCGGCCTGGCTTCGGCCTGGTGGCTGCTCGAGGCAGGTTACCGGGTCACGCTGCTCGAACGCGCACCACAAGTGGGCACCGGTACCAGCTACAGCAACGGCGGGCAGCTCAGTTACCGTTACGTCTCGCCACTCGCGGATGCCGGCGTGCCGCTGAAGGCGCTGAAATGGCTGTTCCAGGAACACGGCCCGCTGCGCTTCAAGCCGCAGCTGGACCCGCACCAGTGGCGCTGGCTGGCCGCCTTCCTGGCCAACTGCCGCGCCGATGCCAACCGCAAGACCACCAATAAACTGCTGCAGCTGGGCGAACTGTCGCGGCGCGGCATGACCGAACTCGAGATGACGGTGCCGCCGGCATCCTTCCAGTGGCGCGACGCCGGCAAGCTGGTGGTCTACCGCAGCCGCAAGGCCTTCGAGGCCGCCACCACAAAATTGGCATCGGCGGACAGCGCCGGCACCGGCCAGGTCTGGAGCGCGGCCGAGTGCGTGGCGCGCGAACCGGCGCTGGCCGCCATCGAAGACCGCCTGGCCGGCGGCATCTACAACAGCGGCGAAGCGGTGGCCGACTGCTACGCCTTTTGCGTCGCGCTGGCCGAGCGCATCCGCGCCCATCCGCGCTTCCAGGGTTTCGTGCAGGGCGAAGCGACGCGCTTGCACACCGCTGCCGGCCGTATCGCCGGCCTGGAAACCACGGCGGGACCGCTCGCCGCCGACGCCTACGTGCTCGCCGCCGGCATGCAGAGCCGCACGCTGGCCCTCGGCGCCGGCATCTCGCTGCCGATCTATCCGTTGAAGGGCTACAGCCTGAGCGCGCCGATCCGTCTCGACGACGTCGCGCCGGAAATCAGCGTCACCGACTTCGAGCGCAAGGTGCTGTACGCCCGCATCGGCGACACACTGCGGGTGGCGGCCATGGTCGACATGGTGGGCGAAGACCTGCGCCTGGACCCACGCCGCCTGGCCAGCCTGACGCGCCAGGTGCGCGAGACCATGCCGCGCGCCGCCGACTACACCCACATCACGCCCTGGGCCGGGCTGCGGCCTGCAACGCCGAACAGTGCGCCGATCATCGGCGCGACCCGGTATCCGAATCTGTGGCTGAACGTGGGGCATGGGCCGCTGGGCTTCACGTTTGCCTGCGGGACGGCGAGTTTGCTCACCAGCCTGATGCGCGGAGAGGCAACCCCGTTCTCCCTCGACGGGCTGACGCTGGCCTAGAAGGTATACGCTAACTTATTTAAGAAAATTCTGATTTTATTTGTCGGCGGTTTTATTTATGTTCAGCAATCTTTAGCCGAAGTTGCGACATCTCCATGT
Organism: uncultured Massilia sp.; assembly: GCA_913777025.1. Lineage (GTDB taxonomy): Bacteria > Pseudomonadota > Gammaproteobacteria > Burkholderiales > Burkholderiaceae_D > Telluria. Next base: position 22,131 of record CAJYQM010000321.1, read on the forward strand.
AAAATCTCTTCATCTTTCATGTTTTGAAAATTCATGTGCCTGACTCAGGCACATGAAATGGCGGATAATTGCCGCCATGTCTACCCGCGCTCCCACCCCATCCTGCCCGTGCGGCAGCAGCCTGCCGATCCTGCGCTGCTGCGGCCCTTATATCGCGGGCGCCGAACTGCCGCCGACGGCCGAGGCGCTGATGCGTTCCAGGTACACCGCCTACACGATGCAGGTGGAAGACTACCTGCAAGCCACCTGGCATCCGAGCACCCGGCCACACGAACCGATCATCGACAAGAATGAAAAGATTCAATGGCTCGGACTTGAGATAAAATCTGCTTTACGTTTACGTCAACGTAAAGTAGACCTGCCGGACAATCCAGACCAGGACACCGTCGAATTCGTCGCCCGCTTCAAGTCAGCGAGCGGTGGCGGCCGGGCCCAGCGCCTGCACGAAATCAGCCGCTTCGTGCGCGAGCCGGATCCCGCCGTGGGTGGCAAGATGCGCTGGTTCTACCTGGACGGCAGCTTCCCCGACTAGAAAAAAGCAGGAGACGCGATGCCCCAGATCGAAAGCAAACTCAACCCGCGCGGCGAGGACTTCAAGGCCAACGCCGCGGCCATGCACGCCATCGTCGACGACTTGCGCGCCAAGGTCGCGCTGGTCGCCCAGGGCGGCGGCGAGGCCGCAAGCGCGAAACACGTCGCCCGCGGCAAGCTGCTGCCGCGCGACCGCGTGCAGATGCTGCTCGATCCCGGCACGCCCTTCCTCGAGCTGTCCCAGCTGGCCGCCTACGAGATGTACGACGGCGCCGCGCCTGCCGCCGGCATCATCACCGGCATCGGCCGCGTGGCCGGCCAGGAATGCGTCATCGTCTGCAACGACGCCACCGTCAAGGGCGGGACGTATTACCCGATGACCGTGAAAAAACACCTGCGCGCCCAGGAGATCGCCGAGCAGAACAAGCTGCCCTGCATCTACCTGGTCGACTCCGGCGGCGCCAACCTGCCGAACCAGGATGAGGTGTTCCCGGACCGCGACCACTTCGGCCGCATCTTCTATAACCAGGCGAACCTGTCCGCGCAAGGCATCCCGCAGATCGCCGTCGTGATGGGCTCGTGCACCGCCGGCGGCGCCTACGTGCCGGCGATGAGCGACGAATCCATCATCGTCAAGGAGCAAGGCACGATCTTCCTGGGCGGCCCGCCGCTGGTCAAGGCGGCTACCGGCGAGGTCGTGACCGCCGAAGACCTGGGTGGCGGCGACGTCCACACGCGACTGTCCGGCGTGGCCGACCACCTGGCGCAGAACGATACCCATGCGCTGTCGCTGGCGCGCACGATCGTGTCGAACCTGAACAGGGTAAAACCGGTGCAAGGGGCGCTGCGTGAAGCCGAGGAACCGAAGTACGCGGCCGAAGAACTGTATGGCGTGATTCCGGTCGACACCCGCAAGCCCTTCGACGTGCGCGAGGTGATCGCCCGCATCGTCGACTCCAGCTGCTTCGACGAGTTCAAGGCGCGCTACGGCACGACCCTGGTGTGCGGCTTTGCCCACATTTTCGGCATGAAGGTCGGCATCATCGCCAACAACGGCATCCTGTTCTCGGAATCGGCGCTGAAGGGCAGCCACTTCATCGAACTGTGCTGCCAGCGCAAGATCCCGCTGGTCTTCCTGCAAAATATCACCGGCTTCATGGTCGGCCGCAAGTACGAGAACGAAGGCATCGCGCGCAACGGCGCCAAGATGGTGACTGCCGTGGCGACGGCCTCGGTGCCGAAGTTCACCGTGATCATCGGCGGCTCGTTTGGCGCCGGCAACTACGGCATGTGCGGCCGCGCCTTCTCGCCGCGCTTCCTGTGGATGTGGCCGAACGCGCGCATCTCGGTGATGGGCGGCGACCAGGCCGCCTCGGTGCTGGCGACGGTGAAACGCGACGGCATCGAAGCCAAGGGAGGCCAGTGGTCGCCAGAAGAAGAAGCGGCGTTCAAGCAGCCGATCAAGGACCAGTACGAGCACCAGGGCCACCCCTACTACGCCACCGCGCGCCTGTGGGACGACGGGGTGATCGATCCGGCCGACACGCGCATGGTATTGGGACTCGGTCTGTCGGCCGCGCTCAACGCCCCGATCGAAGACACGAAGTTTGGCGTATTCAGGATGTAAACAGGAACCCCGACATGGACACCTACGACACCCTCGATATTTCCGTCGCCGACAGCATCGCGACCATCACGCTCGACCGCCCGGAGGTGCGCAACGCCTTCAACGAGAACGCGATCGCGGATCTCACCATGGCCTTCGACGAAGCCAGCCAGGACGCCGGCGTACGCGCCATCGTCCTGGCGGCGAACGGCGCCGCCTTCTGCGCCGGCGCGGACCTGAACTGGATGAAGAAGATGGCCGGCTACTCGTTCGAAGAGAACGAAGCCGACGCCCTGCGCCTGGCCGACATGCTGCGCACCATCTACTTCAGCCCCAAGCCGGTGGTGGCGAAAGTGCAAGGCGACTGCTACGCCGGCGGCATGGGCCTGGTGGCGGCCTGCGACATCGTGGTGGCCGCCCAGGGCGCGAACTTCTGCCTGTCGGAAGTCAAACTGGGCCTGATCCCGGCCACGATCTCGCCCTACGTGATCAAGGCGATGGGCGAGCAGGCGGCGCGCCGCTACTTCCTCACCGCCGAGCGCTTCGACGCCACCCAGGCGCTGCGCCTGGGCCTGGCGCACGAGGTGGTACCAAGCGAGCAGCTGGACGCCACGGTCGCCGGCATCGTCAAGTCCCTGGCCGGCAACAGCCCGAATGCCGTGCGCGAAGCCAAGAAGCTGGTGCGCGACATCGCGGGCGTGCCGATCGACGACGTGCTGCTGGCCGATACCGCCGGCCGCATCGCGACGATCCGCGCTTCGGAAGAGGGCCGCGAAGGCGTTGCCGCCTTCCTCGAAAAGAGAAAGCCTTCGTGGCTCAGTTAGCCTGTAAATTGGTTTATTCAGTATAGTTAGTTTAGTTCGTTAGGAATCATCTTGAAGCACCCATCCACACCACAGAGCTCATCCGACTGGATCGCGCGCAGCCTGCGCAGCGTCTGGCACCCCTGCACGCAGATGCAGCACCATGAAGAGGTGCCGCTGATCGCCGTCAGCCATGCCAAGGGGGCGTGGCTGTACGACCATGAAGGCCGGCGCTACCTGGACGGCATCAGCTCGTGGTGGGTCAATTTGTTCGGCCACGCCAACCCGCGCATCAACGGCGCCCTGAAGGACCAGCTGGACCGGCTGGAACACGCGATGCTGGCCGGCTTCACGCACGAGCCGGTGGTCGAGCTTTCCGAGCAACTGGCGGCGCTGACCAAGCATGCGCTGGGCCACGCCTTCTACGCGTCCGACGGGGCCTCGGCGGTCGAGATCGCGCTCAAGATGAGTTTCCACTACTGGCGCAACGCCGGCTACAGCAAGAAGCAGGAATTCGTCTGCCTGCAGGGGTCCTACCACGGCGAGACCATCGGCGCGCTGGCCGTGACCGACGTCGCCCTGTTCAAGGATGCCTACGGCCCGCTGCTGCGCGCCGCGCGCACGGTGGCCTCGCCCGATGCACGGGGCGCCGTGGACGGCGAGTCGGCCCAGGACGTGGCGCTGCGCGCGATCCAGGACGTGGAAAAGCTGTTCGCGGAAAGCGCGGACACCATCGCCGCCATCATCGTCGAACCGCTGGTGCAGTGCGCGACCGGCATGGCGATGCACGATCCGCTGTACCTGCAGCGCCTGCGCGAACTGTGCGACCGTTACCACGTGCACCTGATCGCCGACGAGATCGCGGTCGGTTGCGGCCGCACCGGCACCTTCTTCGCCTGCGAACAGGCCGCCATCTGGCCGGATTTCCTGTGCCTGTCGAAAGGCATCAGCGGCGGCTACCTGCCGCTGTCGCTGGTGCTGTGCACCGATAAAGTCTACGAAGCCTTCTACAGCGAAGACATCACGCGCGGCTTCCTGCACTCGCACTCCTACACCGGCAACGCGCTGGCCTGCCGCGCCGCGCTGGCGACGCTGCAGATCTTCCAGGAAGACGACGTCATCAACAAGAACCGCGAGACTGCCACCCGCCTGATGCTGGAAATGGCGCCGCTGCTCGAGCACGAGCGCGTCACCCACTTCCGCCAGCGCGGCATGATCCTGGCCTTCGATGCGGTCGAGCCGGACAGCAAACGCGCCTCGACCTTCGCGCGCCGCTTCTTCAGCACGGCGGTCGAGAACGAACTGCTGCTGCGCCCGATCGGCCGCACGGTGTACCTGATGCCACCCTACGTGCTGGACGAGGAAGAGATCGTCGGCCTGGCCGCGCGCACGCGTAAAGTCTTCGAATCCGTGATCGCGAGTTGAGCCCATGGACCTGATCGCACAAGTGCAGGGCAAGCTGGACGCGCTGGCGGCGCAAAGCCTGACGCGGCGCCGGCGCAGCGCCGACAGCCCCTGCGCGCCGCGCCAGGTGGTCGACGGCCGTCCGATGCTGGCCTTCTGCAGCAACGATTACCTGGGCCTGGCCGCGCACCCTGCCGTCGTGGCGGCGCTGCGCGAAGGGGCCGAGTTGTACGGCGCCGGCAGCGGCGCCTCGCACCTGGTGTCCGGCCACAGCCGCGCGCATGCGCTGCTGGAAGAGCGCCTGGCCGCCTTCGAGGCGCCGCACCTGTTTGACGCGAAGGCGCTGTATTTCTGCACCGGCTACATGGCGAACCTGGCCACGCTCACCGCCCTCGGTGCGGATGCAGACGCGATGATCTTCTCGGAAGCGCTGAACCATGCCTCGCTGATCGACGGCGCGCGCCTGGCGAAAGCCGGCGTCACCGTCTATCCGCACGGCGACGTGGCGGCGCTGGAAGCGAAGCTGGCCGCGAGCACCGCCAGCAGCAAGATCGTCGTCACCGACAGCGTGTTCAGCATGGATGGCGTTTTTGCGCCGCTGCCCGAGCTGCTGGCCGCCTGCGAACGCCACGGCGCCTGGCTGGTGGTCGACGATGCGCATGGTTTCGGCGTGCTGGGCCGGCACGGCCGCGGCGCGCTGGAACATTTCGATCTGCGTTCGCCCAACCTGGTGTATGTCGGCACGCTGGGCAAGGCCGCCGGCGTCGGCGGCGCCTTCGTCGCGGCGCACCGGGCCGTCATCGAACTGCTGGTGCAGCGCGCCCGCCCCTATATCTACACGACGGCCGCGCCGCCGGCGCTGGCGCATGCGCTGCTGGCCAGCCTGGACATCATCGCCGGCGAGGAAGGCCTGCGCCGCCGTGCTCATTTGAGCGCCCTGATCGCTCGACTGGATGAGGCACTGCGCCTGGTGCGCTGGCAGCGCCCGTTCTCGCCGACCGCGATCCAGCCCATCGTCATCGGCGCCAACGACGAAGCGCTGCGCGTGGCGGCAAGCCTGCACGAGCAGGGCCTGTGGGTACCGGCGATCCGCCCGCCGACCGTGGCGCCGGGCACGGCGCGCCTGCGCGTGACCTTGTGCGCCGCGCATACCGAACAAGACGTCGCGCAGCTGGCCGCTGCGCTCAACCAGTTGGAAATGGAAAGGCCGTCAGCATGATGCTCAACGATCCCGAACAAACCGGCGGCATGCCGGAACAGCCCGAAGTCGGCTTTGCCGAACCGGTAACGGCCGCCACCGCACCGGCCAGCCCCACCGTCCCCGCCGCACTGGCGGCCGAAGGCATACCGACCCGCTTCGCCTGCTTCGTCACCGGCACCGACACCGAGATCGGCAAGACCCTGGTGTCAAGCGCCATCCTGCACAAGCTGGTGCAGCAAGGCGTGCGCGCCTGCGGCATGAAGCCGATCGCCGCCGGGGCCGAGGAACGCGACGGCGTGCTGCACAACGAGGATGCCGCCATGCTGCGCGAAGCCGGCAACGTGAACCTGCCGCAGCACATCACCACGCCCTTCATGCTGCGCGAACCCTGCGCGCCGCACATCGCGGCCAGCCTGGAAGGCGTGACCATCGAACCGGTCGCGATCATGACCGCCTATGCCGAGATCCTGGGCGCGTCCGACGCCACCGTGGTCGAAGGCGTGGGCGGCTTCTGCGTGCCGTTTTCCGACGATTTCGACAGCGCTGGCCTGGCCGTGCAGCTGAACCTGCCGGTGATCCTGGTGGTCGGCATGCGCCTGGGCTGCATCAGCCACGCACTGCTCACCGCCGAAGCGATCATCTCGCGCGGCCTGGTGCTGGCGGGCTGGGTCGCCAACCAGGTCGATCCCGACATGCGCTTCGTCGACGAAAACATCGCCGCGCTCGAACAGCGCATGCCCGCGCCCCTGCTGGGACGCGTGCCGCGCCTCGACCAGGCTTCGGCTGCGCAAGCAGCCACATTCATCGAGCTCGCGGGCCTGCCGGGATGGCCGGCCACGCGCGCCTGAGTTCCACATCAGTCAGCCAAAACAAGGAAACACCATGTCCCAAGTCGTCACCCTCCACCCGCCGGTCACGCCGGTCACCCTGCCGAAGGACGCCACCTGGCCGCTGGCCGAGGTGCAGGCCCTGTTCGAGCTGCCGCTGCCGGAACTGATGTTCCGCGCCAGCCAAGCCCACCGCACCCATTTCCCCGACGGCGACGTCGAACTGGCCACCCTGCTGTCGATCAAGACCGGCGGCTGCGAGGAAGACTGCGGCTACTGCCCGCAGGCGTCGCGCTACGACACCGGCGTCGAAGCCAAGAAAATCCTCGACCTCGACGTGGTGCTGGCCGCCGCGAGCGAAGCCAAGGCCAAGGGCGCGACCCGCTTCTGCATGGGCGCCGCCTGGCGCAGCCCGAAGGAGCGCGACATGGAGAAGGTCGAAGCCATGGTGCGCGGCGTGAAAGCGCTGGGCATGGAAACCTGCGCCACGCTGGGCATGCTGGAAGAGGGACAGGCCGAGCAGCTGGCCCAGGCCGGCCTGGACTACTACAACCACAACATCGACACCGCGCCCGATTTTTATGGCGACGTGATCTCGACCCGCGACTACCAGGACCGCCTGGACACGCTGGGCCGCGTGCGCAATGCCGGCCTTAAAATCTGCTGCGGCGGCATCGTCGGCATGGGCGAGACCCGCGCCCAGCGCGCCGGGCTGATCGCCCAGCTGGCCAACATGAACCCGTATCCGGAATCGGTGCCGGTCAACCACCTGGTGCAGGTCGAAGGCACCCCGCTGCACGGCCTGCCGCCGCTGGACCCGATCGAATTCGTGCGCACCATCGCCGTGGCCCGCATCACCATGCCGAAGGCGCGCGTGCGCCTGTCGGCCGGCCGCCGCGAGCTGGGCGAAGCGGTGCAGGCGATGTGCTTCATGGCCGGCGCGAACTCGATCTTCTACGGTGACAAGCTGCTCACCACCGATAACCCGGAAGCGAACGACGACCGCGCGCTGCTGGAGAAGCTGGGCCTCAAAACCCGCTCGGCGACGCTGGAGTCGGCGCCGAAGGAGCGTTGCGGCTGCTGAACGCTGCCGTCACGACGGCCCACGTACACAAGCACGTCGCCCCCGCGAAGGCGGGGGCCCAAGTTCGTGGCTCACTCGAAAAACTTGGGTTCCCGCCTCCGCGGGAACGACGGACTTGGGCCAACACTTAAAACTAAACAAACGAGACACCACATGTTCACCAAGATCCTGATCGCCAACCGTGGCGAAATCGCCTGCCGGGTCGCAGCCACCGCGCGCCGCATGGGCACCAAGACCGTTGCCGTCTATTCGGAAGCCGATGCCGGTGCCAAGCACGTCGCCGTGTGCGACGAGGCCGTGCTGATCGGCCCCGCCGCCGCCAAGGACAGCTACCTGCGCGGCGACAGGATCATCGAGGCGGCCAAGGCCCATGGCGCGCAGGCGATCCATCCGGGCTACGGTTTTCTCTCCGAGAACGCGGAATTCGCGGAAGCCTGCGCGCGAGCCGGCCTGGTCTTCATCGGCCCGCCGGGCAGCTCGATGCGCGCGATGGGCTCGAAGTCGGCCGCCAAGCAGCTGATGGAAGGAGCCGGCGTGCCGCTGGTGCCCGGCTACCACGGCGACGACCAGGATCCGCAACTGCTGCAGCGGGAAGCCGACCGCATCGGCTATCCGGTGCTGCTCAAGGCGAGCGCCGGCGGTGGCGGCAAGGGCATGCGCGTGGTGGAGCGCAGCGAGGATTTGCAGTCCGCGCTGGCCTCGTGCAAGCGCGAAGCGATCAGTTCCTTCGGCGACGACAAGGTGCTGGTCGAGAAGTACCTGCAGCGGCCGCGCCACATCGAGATCCAGGTGTTCGCCGATACGCTCGGCAACTGCGTCTACCTGCACGAGCGCGATTGCTCGGTGCAGCGCCGCCACCAGAAGGTGCTGGAGGAAGCGCCGGCGCCCGGCATGCCGCAAGACCGCCGCGCCGCGATGGGCGAAGCGGCGGTGGCGGCCGCGCGCGCGGTCGGCTACGTCGGCGCCGGCACCGTCGAATTCATCGCCAACCAGGACGGCTCGTTCTACTTCATGGAGATGAACACGCGCCTGCAGGTCGAACACCCGGTGACGGAAATGATCACCGGCACCGACCTGGTCGAATGGCAGCTGCGCGTGGCGGCCGGCCAGCCGCTGCCGAAGAAGCAGCATGAACTCGCGATCCACGGCCACGCGATCGAGGCGCGCGTGTATGCGGAAAATCCCGAGAAGGGTTTCCTGCCTTCGATCGGCACCCTGCACTACATGGACACCCCGGCGCACGTCGCCTTCGAACTGGGTGGTCAGGACAGCACTCCGGCCGCCGTGCGCATCGATTCCGGCGTGCGCCAGGGCGATGCGATCTCTCCGTTCTACGATCCGATGATCGCCAAGCTGATCGTCTGGGGCGCGGACCGCGCGCAGGCGCTGGCGCGCATGGCGCAGGCGCTGTCCGAATTCCACATCGTCGGCCTGGCCACCAACATCGCCTTCCTAAAGCGCCTGGTCGAGGGCCAGGCCTTTGCGACGGCCGACCTGGACACCGGCCTGATCGAACGCAACCACGACGCCCTGTTCCCGCAAGCCGGCCCGGCGCCGCTGGGCGTGCTGGCGCTGGCCGCGGCCAGCCTGCTCGACGGCGAGCAGGGCATCAGGCCGTCCGCCAATCCGGCCGACCCGTGGACCAGCACCCGGGGCTGGCGCATGAACGGCCATTACCGGCGCCAGTTATCGTTTGCGGACGACTACGCCGCCACGACCGAGGCCAAGGCTTATGCACTCGGGGTGACTTATCATCCAAAGGGCTGGACCCTCGACTTCGGCGGCAACAAACACGCGCTGGCGCTGGTTGCGCGCGACCAGGACCGGCTCGCGATCCGCCTCGACGGCAACGCCGTGCAGGGCACGGTGCGGCGCGAGGGCGAGTCCCTGCACGTGTTCAGCGGCGGCACCCACCACGTGCTGGCCTGGGAAGATCCGCTGGCCCACGCGGGCGAACACGAAGCCGCCGGCGGGCGCCTGACCGCGCCGATGCCGGGCAAGGTGGTGGCGGTGATCGCCGCCAGCGGCCAGACGGTCAGGAAGGGTGAGCCGCTGGTCATCATGGAAGCGATGAAGATGGAGCACACGATTTCGGCACCGAGCGATGGCCTGGTCGAGGAAGTGCTGTACCAGGTCGGCGACCAGGTGGCCGATGGCGCGCCGCTGCTGGCGTTCAAGGCCGCGGCATAAAAACCATAACGATGGAGGAGACCATGCGCATCTTGCTGTACCGCGGCGACGGGGTGATCGAACCCTGGGCAAGAGATTTTGCCGGCGCACTGCCGCATGCCGAGACAATCGTCTGGCAGGAAGGCGACACGGTCGCCCCCTGCGACTATGCCGTGCTGTGGGCGCCGGCACCGGCCCTGCTCGACCAGTTGGCAAACGATGCGGGGCGACTGCGAGCCATCTTCCTGATGGGCGCCGGCGTCGACGCCCTGCTGAAATTCGGCGATGCGCTGCCGCCGGTGCCGATCGTGCGACTGGGCGACGCCGGCATGGCCGAGCAGATGGCGGATTACGTCGCGCACGCGGTGCTGCGCTACTTCCGCCGCTTCGACGATTACGAGCGCCAGGCGCGCGAAGGCGTGTGGCGTCCGCTGGCGCTGCAGGACAAGAAGACCTTCACGGTCGGCGTGCTCGGCCTCGGCAAGCTCGGCGTGCCGGTGGTGCGCACCCTGCGCCAGCTCGGCTTCCCGGTGCGCGGCTGGAGCCGCACGCCCAAGGACCTCCCTGGCGTCGAGTGCTTCGCCGGCATGGACGCGCTCGACGATTTCCTGGCCGGCACCCGGGTCCTGATCTGCATGCTGCCGCTGACGCCGGAGACCACCAACCTGCTCGACCGTGCGCGCCTGTCCAGGCTGCCGGAAGGCGCCTACCTGATCAACGTCGCGCGCGGCGCCCAGGTGGCCGAGCCGGACCTGCTGGCCCTGATCCGCGCTGGCCACATCGCCGGCGCCACGCTGGACGTGTTCCGCAACGAGCCATTGCCGGCCCCGCATCCGTTCTGGGGCGAGCCGCGCATCACCATCACGCCGCACGTCTCGGCGCTGACGCTGCGCGAGGAAGCGGTGCGCCAGATCGCCGTCAAGATCAAGCTGCTCGAGCAGGGCGAGACGGTCGCCGACGTGGTCGACCTCCAGAGAGGATATTGACATGAACTTGCCAACCAGAGTGAAAATCGTCGAGGTCGGCCCGCGCGACGGGCTGCAGAACGAAAAGGAAGCCGTGTCCGCGGCGGTGAAGGTCGAACTGGTCGACCGCCTTTCGCGCGCGGGCTTTCCCAACATCGAGGCGGCCTCCTTCGTTTCGCCGAAATGGGTGCCGCAGATGGCGACGAGCCTGGATGTCATGGCCGGCATCGAACGCCGGCCGGGCACGCTGTATTCGGCGCTGACGCCGAACATGCAGGGTTTCGAGGCCGCGCTGGCCGCCAGGGCGGACGAAGTCGTGATCTTCGGCTCGGCCTCGGAAGCCTTCTCGCAGAAGAACATCAACTGCTCGATCGCCGAATCGATCGCGCGCTTCGAACCGGTGGCGCGCGCCGCGAAGGAACACGGCCTGCGCCTGCGCGGCAGCATCAGCTGCTCGTTCGGCTGCCCCTACCAGGGCGAGGTGCCTTTGACCGCCGTGGCCGACGTGGTGGGGCGCATGCGCGACCTGGGCTGCGACGAGATCGACATCGCCGACACCATCGGCGTCTCGACCCCGCGCAAGACCCAGGCGGTGATGGAGACCGCGGCGCGCGCTTTCCGCCTGGAGCGCATCTCCGGCCACTTCCACGACACTTATGGCCAGGCGCTGGCGAACATCTACGCCAGCCTGGAAGTGGGCGTGGCGATCTTTCACTCCTCGGTGTCGGGCCTGGGCGGTTGCCCGTATGCCAAGGGCGCGACCGGCAACGTGGCGACCGAGGACGTGATCTACATGCTGAACGGGCTCGGGATCGAGACCGGGGTCGACCTCGACCAGGTGGTGGATGCGGGGGCCTTCATCTCGCAGCAGCTGGGGCGCAAGGGGGCGAGCCGGGTCGGGAATGCGCTGCTGGCCAAACGCGCCGGTTGATTTGACCGTGCGGAAATGAAAAAGGCCGACGATCGCTCGTCGGCCTTCTCACTATATACTGGTCGGAGTACAAGGATTCGAACCTTGGACCCTCTGGTCCCAAACCAGATGCGCTACCGGGCTGCGCTACACTCCGAAGACAGCAATCATAACCGTCGGAGGATGTCCCGGTCAAGGAAAGCGTCCGCGTTTTTTGCGCGGCTGCGGTTTTCCGGCACAAACTGGAGTCGAACATGAACGCCATCACCCCTTCCCTGGCGCCCGCCGGCTTCGGGCCCGACCCGCGCCAGCTGAAACGCGTGGGCGCCGGCATCGCCCTCTCGATCGCCCTGCACGCGCTGCTGCTGTCGATCTACCGCCAGCCGCACACCGCGCCCGCACCCGCGGCGCCCGACAGGCTGACGGTGCGCCTGCGTCCCGTGGAACCCGCCGCGCCGCCGGTGCCGGTGCCGCGCACCATGCCCCGGCCGGAGCCCGCCAAGCCGGCGCCCGCCAAACGCGCACGCCCTGCCCGTCCGGTGATCTCGGTTGCGCCGGAAACGCGCGCAGCGAAGGATGAGGACAGCTTCAAGGTGGCGCCGGCACCGGCCAGCCCGCCACCCGACGACGCCGCGCCCGCGCTCGATGCGGCGCCGACGTTCGACCTGAACGCCGCCCGTGCGATGGCGCGCGCCCAGGCCAACGCGCCCGACCCGGCCAAGGCCGGCACCGCGCTCGAGCGCCTGCCGCCGAAACCGCTGGAGACCGAAAGCAAACTGTCGCGTGCGATCGTGGCCGCCAAGCGCGGCAATTGCAAGGACGGCATCCCGGGCGGCTTGCTGGCCCCGCTTTACCTGATGATGGAAAAGAAGGACCACGGCTGCAAATGGTAAAGTTTACGTCAAGACCACGATCGCATCGACGATGTTCACCTACGACGAAAACCGGCTGAAACAGGAATTGGCCACCCTGCCGCCCAGGTTGCGCCTGGCCTTCGCGACGGCTGCGGCAACCCGGCAACTGCCGTGCTATACGCGGTTTGCGCCGCCGCGCCTGCTGCAGGCGCAACTGGATCCGGAAGCGCTGCTGACGGCGCTCTGGAAAAAGATCCGGGCCGGCGAGCTGGCGCCGGAAAGCTGGCAAGCGACCCTGGACAAGCTGATGACGGTGCTGGAAAAGGACACCCGGGATTGGCGCCCCTTCGACTTCCTGGCCGAGGACGCGCTCGTTACCGTGGCCTACGCGATCCGCTGCCTGCTCGATCCCGATCCGCAGGAAGCCGCATGGGCGGCGCGCGTCGTGTACGAGGCGGCGGACCAGGCCGCCATCCGCTTGCGGGGCGAGGTGCCGTCCACGTCGGCCGCCGAAGCGCAGATCCTGGCGCATCCCTTCGTCCAGCGCACGCTCGCGCTGCTGGACGAGGACCTCGCTTCGCTCAAGCGCCGCAACGTCGAGGATGTGTTCCTGCGCGCCTGCGCGAACCCGGCGTTCACCGACGAGGAGTTCGCGGGCTTCGACGCCTTCGTGCCCGCGAAACGCTGACGCTCGGTCGTCCGCTCAATCGTCCTGGCCGTCGTCCTGGCCGTTGCCCTTGATCTGCAGCGCGCGCTCGTACAGCGCATTTTTCTTCCTGCCCGTGATCTGGGCCGTCAGGCTGGCGGCCTGCTTCACCGAGCACTCGGCCAGCAGGATGTTCAGGATCCGTTCGGCCTCGGCATCCTGGGCGTCGTCCTGCACGGCCGCGCCTTCGACCAGCACCACGAATTCGCCGCGCTCGCGGTTGGCGTCGGCCTTGACCCAGGCCAGCGCGTCTTTCAGTTCGCAGCGGTGGATCTCTTCGAACAGCTTGGAGAGTTCGCGCGCGAACACGACCTGGCGCCCGGGTTCGAACACGGCCGCCAATGCCTCGACACAGTCATTGATGCGATGCGGTGCCTCATAGATCACGAGGGTCGCGGTCATCTGCTTGAGCGTACTCAGTTCCGCTTCGCGCTGCTTGGGCCGCGCCGGCAGGAAGCCGACAAAATGGAAGCGGTCGTTCACCAGGCCGCTGGCCGACAGCGCCGCGATCGCCGCCGACGCGCCCGGGATCGGCACCACCTGCAGCCCGGCCGCGCGTACGGCGTCGACGATGCGCGCGCCCGGATCGGACACGGCCGGCGTGCCGGCGTCCGACACCAGCGCCACGCGCTCGCCGGCGCGCAGGCGAGCGACCAGCTTGTCGGCCACTTCGCGTTCGTTGTGCTGGTGCGCGGCCACCATCTGTTTGTTCAGGCCGAAGCGGGTGAGCAGGGCCCCGGTCTTGCGCGTGTCCTCGCAGGCCACGACGTCGGCCAGCATCAACACGTGCAGCGCGCGCAGCGTGATGTCGGTGACGTTGCCGATGGGTGTGGCCACCACGTACAGCGTTGCGGTAGGATAGGACTGCTGGGCGGCCTCGCCCATGACGGGCAGCTGGGCGATCTGGAAGGATGAACTGGACTGGGTTTCTGTCATTTGGGGATGGGATGCTGATAAAAAGTCTCAAGGCCTGGCACAAGGAGAGCTGCCTCGGCCTGGTATTCGCGCTGCTGTCGCTGCTGCTGCTGTCCGGCTGCACCACGGTATGCCTCGAGCCGGAAGAATTGTGCGCGTCCAAGGGCGCAAACACAAGCCTGCATCCGCGCGTGATCGAACGCAGCGCGCTGCCTGCGCCCGCGGCGGCGCCCGAAGCCGCGTCCGCGCCGGCACCGCGGCCCGATCCCACGGACGCCGTGCGCACCGCCCCGATCACCCTGCCCCGCCAGGAAGCGGCGCCCGCGAACACGGTGCGCGTCGCCCTGCTGCTGCCGATGAATTCCGCATCCCTGGCCGGCGCCGCCGAATCGGTGCGCGCCGGCTTCATGGCCGGTGCCGCGCGCGACGGCGCCGGCTTCCAGGTCGACCTGGTCGCCACCGGCGACGATGTCGCCCAGACCCTGGCCGCCTACGACGCTGCCAGCGCCTCGCACGACCTGGTGGTCGGCCCGCTGGCCCGCCCCGCCGTCAGCGCGCTGGCCAGCCGCGGCAGCGTGCCCAAGTCGACCATCGCCCTGAACCACCCGGAAACGCGCGGCGCCCTGCCGCGCGGCATGTGGGTGGCCGGCCTCTCCATCGAGGACGAGGCGCGGCAAGTGGCCGAATGGGCGGCGCGCGAGCATCCGAACGGCCGCGTGCTGATCCTGACCGGCAGCCCGGTCTGGGCCCAGCGCGCCGCCGATGCCTTCGATGCGCGCTGGAATGAACTCGGCCACACCGGCCAGCGTTTCGCCCTGCCTTCCGCGGACGGCCGGGTCGATCCGGCCCTGCTCCAGGAATTGAAGGGCCGCCTGGACATCGATCCGCCCGCGCTGCTGTTCGCCGCGCTCGACGTGGCCGAGCTGCGCCAGGTGCGCACGCTGGCCGGCACGGCGCTGCCCGTGTATGGCGGCGCCACCATCAATCCGGGCCGCGCGCCGGGCTTGACGGTGCCCGAACTGGACGGCATCCAGGTGGTCGACGTGCCCTGGCTGGTGCAGCCCGACCACCCGGCCGTGATGGTCTACCCGCGCCTGGCCGATCCCGAACTGCCGCTCTACATGCACCGCCTGTACGCGCTCGGCATCGACGCCTTCCTGGTCGCGCGCGAACTGGCCATGCGCCCGGGCGCGCCCTTCCGCATCGATGGCGTCAGCGGCCGCCTGACGCTGGACGCCGGCGGCCAGCTGCGCCGCCGCGAAGCCCAGGCGGTCTACCGCGACGGCGGCTTCACGCCGGCGGACACGGGGCCCTGACATGTGGCCGACCCGCCTCTCGCAAAAGCAGGAACAGGGTCGGCAGTGGGAAGAAATGGCGTGTGTGTATCTTCAACGTCACGGTTTGGCGCTGGTCGAAGCAAATTTCCGATGTAAGCTGGGCGAGATCGACTTGATCATGCGCGAAGGCGCGACCCTCGTGTTCGTCGAGGTGCGCCAGCGCGCCGCCGGTGCCCAAGTCTCGGCCGCCGCCAGCATCGGCCCGGCCAAGATCCGCCGCGTGGTGCGCGCCGCCCAGGTCTACCTGCAAGGCCTGCCGCGCACCCCGCCCTGCCGCATCGACGTGGTGGCGATCGACGGCGGGCGCGTCGAGTGGCTGAAAAACGCCATCGAAGCATACTGAGGGCCCACCAGCTGCCAGCGTCTCGCATTCCTCTTGACAGGCTTTCAAGTGTAAGCAATTTTTGCAGCACTTGATCGTCCGCCGTTGCCACTGCACTATAATCTTCGACCATGAATACTCAACGCATCCTCGCTCACTTCCAGGAAAGCGCCGACCTCAAGCTGAAGGCAGGCGCCCTGCTGGCACAACCTATCTCCCAAGCCATCGAACTGATGTTCAATGCGCTTTCCAACGGCAACAAGATCCTTGCCTGCGGCAACGGCGGCTCGGCCGGCGACTCGCAGCACTTCGCTGCCGAACTGGTCGGCCGTTTCGAGCGCGAGCGTTTCCCGCTGCCGGCGATTTCGCTGAGCACCGACACCTCGATCATCACGGCGGTCGGCAACGACTACAACTTCAACCAGATCTTCAGCAAGCAGGTGCAGGCGCTCGGCCAGGCCGGCGACATCCTGCTGGCGATCTCGACCTCGGGCAATTCGGCCAACGTGCTGGCCGCGGCCGAAGCCGCGCTGGAACGCGAGATGCGCGTGGTTGCCCTGACCGGCAAGGACGGCGGCAAGCTGGGCCAGCTGCTGACCGACGCCGACGTCCACATCAACGTGCCGCACGCACGCACCGCCCGCATCCAGGAAGTGCATCTGGTCGCGATCCACAGTATCTGCGACGGCCTGGACGTCGCCCTGTTCGGAGAAGAAGATGCAAGTTAAACCCGGCGCCCTGCTGCGTCCCTTGTCTCAAGCCGTGCTGTGCGCGGCCCTGCTGGCGTCGCTGCAAGGCTGCGTGGCCGTGGTGGCCGCCGGCGCCGTCGGCGGCGCCATGGCGACGGCCGACCGCCGCTCGCTGGGCGCCCAGACCGAGGACAAGGCAATCGCCGTGAAGGCCGATACCCGCCTGGGCAGCATCGTCGGCGACGCCGGCCACGTCAACGTCAACAGCTACAACCGCAAGGTGCTGCTGACCGGCGAGGTGCGCGACGAGGCGATGAAGCGCGCGGTCGAGAACGAGGTGCGCAGCATCGCCAACGTCGACAACGTGTTCAACGAACTGGCCATCGCCGGCCCGTCGAGCTACACCTCGCGCTCGAGCGATACCCTGATCACCAGCAAGGTGAAACTCAGCCTGGCCGACAAGAACACGATCAAGGCGACCTCGTTCAAGGTCGTGACCGAACGCGGCAACGTCTACTTGATGGGCCTGGTGACCCAGCGCGAAGGCAATGTCGCGGCCCAGGTCGCGCAAGGCGTGTCCGGCGTGATGAGTGTCGTCAAGATGTTCGAATACATCAGCGAAGACGACGTGCGCTCGATGCAGCCGCAGCAGGCGCAGTAATCCGACTGCACAGCAAGGACGAAGCGGCGGACCTATAATGGCCTGTCGCTCACAGGGATCAGACCAATGACCACTTCGGCTTCCCCTTACCGTTCCTGGATCAAACCGGCCGCCATCGGCGCGGTCGTGCTCGCCATCGCCGGCATCGGCTTCGCCACCTTCAGCCACCAGCAGCAGGCGCCGGACGTCACGTTCATCGGCATCGACGGCCAGAAGATCAGCTCGCAGGACTTGCGCGGCAAGATCGTCATGATCAACTTCTGGGCCACCTCCTGCGCCACCTGCGTGAAGGAAATGCCGCAGATGGTCGACACCTACAACAAGTTCAAGGGCCAGGGCCTGGAATTCGTCGCCGTGGCGATGAGCTACGACCGCCCGGACTACGTGCTGAACTACGCCGAGACGCGCAAGCTGCCGTTCAAGGTCGCGCTCGATTCCGGCGGCGATCTGGCCAAGCAGTTCGGCGACGTCTCCATGACGCCGACCACCTTTGTCATCGGCAAGGACGGCAAGATCCTCAAGCGCTACCTGGGCGAACCGGATTTCGCGTCCCTGCACGCCCTGCTGCAGAAATCCCTCGGCACCACCTGAACCTGCCGCGGCATCCGGCGCACGCCTGACCTCCCGCAAGCCTGCCACGCTCGATTGCTCCAAGCTTGACGCGCTCGCTACAAGGAGATCCGAATGCGCAAGCTGACCACCCATGTTTCCGGGCTCGCCTGCCTGCTGGCGGCGGGCTGTACCAGTGTCGATACCGGCCTGCGCAACACCGTGGTCCTGCACTACCAGCACGTCGCCAACGTGCACCAGATCGTCTTCAGCGCGCCCCTCGAACTGCCTCGGCGCGCCCTGCCGGTACACACGGTGCTGCCGCTGGAATCGCAGGGTTTCTGGGCCGTGTTCGTCCTGTGCAGCCTGGACGCGACCGGCGCCAACGTGCCCAGCTTCTATTTCGACGTCGACCGCTTCCACGTGCGCTACGGCAAGCAGCGCATCGGCCCGCTGCGCCCCTACACGCTGCGCCTCGACGATACCGCCGACCTCAACAACCGCCACGAGACGCTCGCCGTCGCGCAAGTCATCGCCGGCGAGATCCAGGCCGGCCCGTCGAGCCAGGTATTCCGGCACGGCTATTATCCGCAGCTCGATTACCGCTTCGCGATCTACTTGCCGCGCGGCCTGCCCGATTATTCTGGAGATCAATTGACCCTACGCTATGAAGGCGGCCAGACCATGGTGTTGGGCAATGGTTATCCGCCTTCCGACATCCCGGTGGCCGGTCTGGGCGGCCTCGGTATTGCGTCGCACTGTTTTCCTTGAGGCGGACGCCCCTCGCCCCTCGCCGGGCGCCCCTCGCCGGGTGCCCCTGGCCGGGCGCCCCATACCCGCACTTGGCGCTAAGCTATTGCCATCGATCCGAACAATGGAGGCAAGCATGGATGCAGCGGACAACAGGATGACGGCGGAACAGGGCTACCAGGCCATGCTGGCCTTCCTGCAGCGCGAAGTGGAACTGACCGAATCGAGCGACCTGGCCGACCTGGTGAGCGAATACCGGCTCGGCGCCGACGGCCAGCCGGTGGACCCTGCGGTGTGGCATGGCTGGCTGGAAGCGGTCGGCAAGGTCGTGGGCGGCGGCAAGGCGGCTTGAGCGTGCTGCCCCACCTCGAACTCATCATGCGGCTGGGCCTGGCGGCGCTGCTGGGCGGCGCCATCGGCTTCGAGCGCGAGCGCCTGTCCTGGGCCGCCGGCTTGCGCACCCACATGCTGGTGTGCGTCGGTTCCTGCCTGTTCATGATCGTTTCGGCCTATGGCTTCATGGATGTGCTGGCGCACGAGCACGTCGGCCTGGATCCGTCGCGCGTCGCCGCCCAGGTCGTGTCCGGCATCGGCTTCCTCGGCGCCGGCTCGATCCTGTTACGCGGCGAAATCGTGCGCGGCCTGACCACCGCCGCCAGCCTGTGGACGGTGGCGGCGGTCGGCCTCGCGGCCGGCGGCGGCCTGTACGTGGCCGCCGTCTCGGCCACGATCCTGATCCTGATCATCCTGGCCGGCTTGAAACCGCTGGAACGCCGCTATTTCGCGACCCGGCAAAAGCGTGAAGTGATCGTGTCCGCCGAACGCGGCAGCCTCACCTTGCCCGTGCTGGAAAAGGAACTGGGTCCGGTCACGGGCCGCATCAGCACCTTCATCCTCCAGCATGCGGGCGAAGGGTCGATGACCGACGACGTCACCATTGCCTTTTCGCGCATGTCGGAAAACGAATTCCATTCCTTGCTGGAGGAATTGCACCGCATTCCCGGCGTGCTCAAGCTGGACGTGAAAAGCGGGCTCGAACGGCGCGCGCGCTGACTACCGGCGCCGCTCGACCGCTGGATTGACCAGCGGCCTGCGCCCGGTGGTGGACTTACCAGCGCCCCTTCTCTTTCTTCGACTGGCGCTTGCGCGCCGCCGCATTCTGCTGCTGCAGCAGGGCATCCACGCGTTCCGACGCTTCCCGCGCCAGTTGCTGGGCTTCCTCGATGCTGGGGAAGTAATCCGGCATGCGGTAGCCGAGCCAGGCATAGGCCGAGTACATGCGGCACGTGTCTTCGACTTCCTGCAGGTTCTGCCAGAACATTTCCTGCGGGTGAGGCTGGAGCTTGCAGACGCGTTTCTTGGCCAGCGATTGCGCCCAATGCGACCACGCGCTTTCCAGCGTCGGCACCTTGGTCGAGATCGGCACCAGCGACATCGTGAACTTCTCGGCCACGCTCAGGTCGAGCGTATCGAGCCACTCGGCGCGCTCGTTCTGCTCCTCGGTAATGCGCGGATAGAAAAAGCCGTCCGGCACGTCGATGTTGTGGACAAAACGCTTCAGCAGTTTCACCAGCGAGGTCTCGCCGGTCACCGACGAGATCCTGTGCAATTGCTCGACGGATGGCGCCACCGCGAAGCCGCTGGCTTTCACGGGCGGAATCTTTTCCTTCATCAGGGCACGCATGATCTCGTGGGTATCGTCGTCGTAGCCGGCCACGAAACCCTCTTCATGCACGCCGTAGCGCCCTGCCCGCCCGGCGATCTGCTTGGCCAGCGCCGCCGATATCTCTTCTTCCTCGTAGCCGTTGTACTTGACCGCCGTCGTCATCACGATGCGCTGGATCGGCATGTTCAAGCCCATGGCGATGGCGTCGGTGCCGACCACGATGTCGGCCTGTCCTTCGCGGAAACGCTCGGCCTGGGCGCGGCGCACTTCCGGAGATAAATTGCCGTACACCGTGGCCACCGACAGCCCCATCTCGGTGATCATGTCGCGCCACATCAGCACATTGCGCCGCGAAAAGGCGATGACGGCATCGCCGCGCCGCAGGTTGCGGATTTTACGGACCGCCGTCGGTTCCATCGACAGCGGCGCCTTGCGTTTCAGCACATGCACTTCGAGCGGGCATTCCAGGCGCTCGGCCAGGGCCTCGATCGCGCGCCGCGCTTCCGGCGCGCCAACCAGGTAGACGACGGAAGCCGGTGCGCCGCACACGGCCGCGGTCCAGGCGGCGCCACGGTCGCGGTCGGCCAGCATCTGGATCTCGTCGATGACAGCGACCTCGACCCGTGTCCTGGTGTCCAGCATCTCGACCGTGCTGGCGACGTGGGTCGCGTTGTCGGCCAGGCGGCGCTCTTCGCCGGTGACCAGGCTGACCGCCAGCGGCTCGCCGTCTTCCTTCACCACGCCCTGCAGGCGCTCGTAGTTTTCCAGCGCCAGCAGGCGCAGCGGCGCGAGATATACGCCGCTCCCGGCTTGCGCCAGGTGTTCCATCGCGCGGTGGGTCTTGCCGGAATTGGTGGGACCGAGCAGCGCGATGAAGCGGCGCGCCATCTTGCTGGCGACCTCGAAGGATTGCGGGTACTCGGCCAGGTTGATGCTTTCCTTGGTGCGCGCGGCGTGGCGCTCTTCCTGGTCGCGCTCGACTGCGTGTTCCAGGCGCTGCCGGATGCGCTCGAACACGTACTCGGCCGGCTCGGACGTCTCCAGCTCTTCCAGCACGTGCAGGAACAGCATCGGATCGAAGCCGGCGTCCTCGCACTGGTCGGCGACCTCGCGCACGAATTCCTCGACTTCCTGGTTCAGGTCGTCCATGGCGTCGCGGGTGGCGCGTTCCTCGATCAGTTCGCGCCGTGCGCCGAGGTCCATCTTGCGCCATTTGCTCGACTTGGCGAGCACGCCGCGCGCCGGCACCAGGCGGTACTCGACGTGCAGGCCGTCGACGCGCACCGCGCCCAGGAAGCGCAGGAAGACCCGGCCTTCCATCTTGACCAGCTCGGCGCCTTGCTCGGCCAGCTTCAGGTCGTGTTCGAGGAAGGCGTCGTCGTCGCCCAGGTTGGTGTCGGCATCGTCGTTGCTGCGGTATTGGTTCATGGGGCTGCCAAGTGATATCACGTTGGCAGCACTATAGCGGATACGCCACCAGCCCGGCACGCGCACCACTGGCATCGATACGAGACTCCCGCCACACGCTTTATGCTGGCCCAGCAGCAATCGTGGGCCCGATTGCACACGGTTGAACTTGACCCGGGTCAAGATTCGCAAAACACGCTCAGAACTGCGTTTCCAAGGTGCCCGAAGCGCTGCCGTCGTAGCCCGGCAGGCCGCTCAGCACGTCGCGGAAGGCTGGGCTGGCCATGGCCTCGCGCGCCGCCCGCAGCAGCGGCGTGTCCAGGGCCGCCCGGTCGCAGGCCAGGAAGTAGCGCTCGCGGCAGACCGGGATGAAATCGAGGTCGAAGCGCCGCGCCGCCGTCTCGACGCCGAAGCTGACGTCGGCCATGCCGCTGGCCACGTAGGCGGCCACCGCCGCATGGGTGAATTCGGCGCTGTCGAAGCCGGCGATGCGGGACGGGTCGAGCGCGCGGTCGGCCAGCAGCAGCTCCAGCAGCACGCGCGTGCCGGATCCGTGCTGGCGGTTCACGAAGCGCAGGCCGGGGCGCGCCAGGTCGTCCAGGCCGGTCACCCGCTTCGGGTTGCCCCTGGCGACGAACAGGCCCTGCTGGCGGTAGGCCAGGTGCAGGAAGGCGTGGCGCGCGGGGTCCAGCCACTGGCGGTGCGCGGCGGCGGCGGCCGCTTCGAATTTGCCGAGCGGGAGGTGGAAACCGGCCAGGTCGCATTCGCCGCGCGCCAGGGCGGCCACGGCCTCGGTGCTGCCACGGTAGTTGATGTCCACGGTGACGCCCTGCTCGCCCAGGCGCGCAACCAGCGCCGCCACGGCGAAGCCATGCGAGGCGGTCAGGCGCAGCACCTGGGCGTCCGCCGCCAGCACCCGCGCCAGTTCCTGCTGCAGCTCGGAGGCCAGGCTGTCCAGCAAGGGCGTCAGGCGCGCGCTGATGCGGCGGTCGGCCCAGATCAGCTTTTCCGCCAGCGGCGACAGCAGCGTGCCCTGCCCGCGCACCTTGTGCACCAGCTGGGCGCCGAACTGTGCGCTGAACTGTTCCAGCAAACCCCAGGCGTGGCGGTAGGACATGCCGCATGCGGACGCCGCCTTGCTGATGCTGCCGGTCTGGCTCACGGCGGTCAGCAGCGACAGCAGCGCGGGCAGCAGGGTGGGCGTGCCGCGGGCATCGCGCAGGATCCAGTCAGGGCGTATCTCGACCTTCAGCATATGCATACCTCGAAAAACCTACTGCGCGTTGCCCGCATGGTTTGCGATGCTCCGCTGCGGCGGACCGACTGTACTTTCGTACAGTTGCGCTTCTCAACCACGCGGGCTGCCGCTCGCGACGGTTTTTCAAGGCGCGCATATGCAAATCATTTCCTATTGATTCAGAATTTTGCGGGTGCTAGGCTGGATTTATAACATCAAACCGGTCCCGCATATGCTGCGCCGAACATAAGCGAAGAGCAGCGGGCGCACATGGAGACGCCATGCACACACCGCCCGACCCGGCCATGGAAGCCACCCGCGTGGCCGAGATCCTGGCCCGCCACGCCCCGCGCCAGGATCAATTGCTGCCGCTGCTGCACGCGCTGCAGGACAGCCTCGGCTACATCCCGCCCGGCCAGGTGCCGGTCATCGCGCAGCATGTCAACCTGTCGCGCGCCGAGGTGCATGGCGTGATCACCTTCTACCACCACTTCCGCAGCGCGCCGCCGGCACGCTGCACGGTGCAGCTGTGCCGTGCCGAAGCCTGCCAGAGCATGGGCGCCGAGCGCCTGCTGGCGCATGCGCAGCAGGCGCTCGGCTGCGGCCTGCACGGGCGCAGCGCGGACGGACAGTTCGCGCTCGAACCCGTGTACTGCCTGGGCCAGTGCGCCAGCGCGCCCGCGATGATGATCGACGCGTCCGTGTTCGCGCGGGTGACGCCGGCGCGCTTCGATGCGCTGCTCGGCACCCTGTGCGAGACCACCGCCGCGGAGGCCGCATGAGCACGCGCATCTACATCCCTTGCGATTCGGCCGCGCTGGCCGTCGGCGCGGACGCGGTCGCCGCCGCGGTCGCGCGCGAGGCGGCCCTGCGCGGCCTGGACGTCGCCATCGTGCGCAACGGCACGCGCGGCCTGCTGTGGCTGGAGACGCTGCTGGAAGTCGAGACGCCGGACGGCCGCATCGGCTTCGGCCCGGTGGAGGCCAGCGACGTGCCCGCGCTGTTCGACGCCGGCTTCGGCGCCGGCCATCCGCTCGCGCTGGGCCTGGTGGAACGGATCCCCTACCTGGCGCGCCAGCAGCGCCTCACCTTCGCACGCATCGGCATCACCGACCCGCTGTCGCTGAACGACTACGAGGCCCACGGTGGCTACCGCGGACTGCGCAAGGCGCTGCTGCTGGCACCGTCGGAAATCGTGGCCAGCGTCACGGCATCGGGCCTGCGCGGGCGCGGCGGCGCGGCATTCCCGACAGGGATCAAGTGGAACACGGTGCTGAAGGCGCCCGGCATTGAGAAATACATCGTCTGCAATGCCGACGAGGGCGACTCCGGCACCTTCGCCGACCGCATCGTGATGGAAAGCGATCCCTACGTGCTCATCGAGGGCATGACGATCGCCGGCATCGCCGTCGGCGCCAGCCGCGGCTACATCTACGTGCGCAGCGAATACCCGCATGCGATCGCCCAGCTGGAAGCCGCCATCGGGCGCGCCCGCCAGCACGGCTACCTGGGCCGCAACCTGCTGTGCTCCGGCCGCAGCTTCGAGCTGGAGGTGAGAAAGGGTGCCGGCGCCTACATCTGCGGCGAAGAGACGGCGCTGCTGGAAAGCTTGGAAGGCAAGCGCGGCATCGTGCGCGCCAAGCCGCCGCTGCCGGCGCTGGCCGGCCTGTTCGGCAAGCCGACAGTGATCAACAACGTGCTGTCGCTGGCCACCGTCCCGATCATCCTCGACAAGGGCGCCGGGTACTACCAGGACTACGGCATGGGCCGCTCGCGCGGCACGCTGCCCGTGCAGCTGGCCGGGAACATCAAGCATGGCGGGCTGATCGAACTGGCCTTCGGCGTGACGTTGCGCGAGATCCTGTATGACTACGGCGGCGGCAGCGCATCGGGCCGGCCGATCAAGGCGGTGCAGGTGGGCGGGCCGCTCGGCGCCTACCTGCCCGAATCGCAGTGGGACACGCCGCTCGACTACGAAGCCTTTGCCGCGCTGTGGGCGGTGCTGGGCCACGGCGGCATCGTCGTGCACGACGACAGCGCCGACATGGCGCAGCTGGCGCGCTACGCGATGGCATTCTGCGCGGTGGAGTCGTGCGGCAAGTGCACGCCCTGCCGCATCGGGTCCACGCGCGGCGTGGAAGTGATCGACAAGATCCGCGCAGGTACCCAGCCGGCGCAGCAAGTCGTGCTTCTGCGCGACCTATGCGACACCATGCTGTACGGCTCGCTGTGCGCGATGGGCGGCATGACGCCCTACCCCGTGCTGTCGGCACTGAACCATTTTCCGGAAGATTTCGGCCAGCCTGGCGTCGGCCAGCAAGCCGCCTAGGAGAACACGATGATCGAAACCATCCTGAAACGCGACCTGGGCACGCCGCCTGCCGCCGTCTTCCCGGACGCCGCGGTCGACTACGTCACGCTGGAGATCGACGGCCAACGCGTGACCGTCCCCGCCGGCACCTCGGTGATGCGTGCGGCGGCCCTGTCCGACATCAACATCCCGAAGCTGTGCGCCACCGACAGCCTGGAACCCTTCGGCTCCTGCCGCCTGTGCCTGGTGGAGATCGAAGGCCGGCGCGGCTATCCGGCCTCGTGCACCACGCCGGTGGAAGCCGGCATGGTGGTGCGCACCCAGTCGCCCAAGCTGCAGCAGCTGCGCAAGGGCGTGATGGAGCTGTATATCTCCGACCACCCCCTGGACTGCCTGACCTGCCCCGCCAACGGCAATTGCGAGCTGCAGGACATGGCCGGCGTCACCGGCCTGCGCGAAGTGAGATACGGCTACGAGGGCGCGAACCACCTGAAGCTGGGCAAGGACGAATCGAACCCCTACTTCACCTTCGATTCCTCGAAATGCATCGTCTGCAACCGCTGCGTGCGCGCCTGCGAGGAAACGCAAGGCACCTTCGCGCTGACGATTTCCGGACGCGGCTTCGATTCCCGCGTCTCGGCCGGCCAGGACGAAGCCTTCATGCAATCCGAATGCGTGTCCTGCGGCGCCTGCGTGGAAGCCTGCCCGACCGCCACGCTGCAGGAAAAATCCGTGATCTGGCTCGGCCAGGGCGAGCACAGCATCACCACCACCTGCGCCTATTGCGGCGTCGGCTGCTCGCTGAACGCCGAGATGAAGGGCAACCAGGTGGTGCGCATGGTGCCTGCGAAAGACGGCAAGGCGAACGAGGGCCACGCCTGCGTGAAGGGCCGCTTCGCCTGGGGCTATGCCACGCACAAGGACCGCATATTAAAGCCGATGATCCGGGCGAAGATCACGGACCCCTGGAAGGAAGTCGGCTGGGACAAGGCGCTCGACTACGCCGCCTCCAAGTTCAAGCGCATCCAGGCCAGGCACGGCGTCGATTCGATCGGCGGCATCGTGTCCTCACGCTGCACCAACGAGGAAGGCTACCTGGTGCAGAAACTGGTGCGCGCCGCCTTCGGCAACAACAACGTCGACACCTGCGCGCGCGTCTGCCACTCCCCTACCGGCTACGGCCTGAAACAGACACTGGGCGAATCGGCCGGCACGCAAAGCTTCAAGTCGATCGAACAGTGCGACGTGATCATGGTCATCGGCGCCAACCCGACCGACGGCCACCCGGTGTTCGGCTCGCGCATGAAGCGGCGGCTGCGCCAGGGCGCGCGCCTGATCGTGATCGATCCGCGCCGCATCGACCTGATCAAGTCGCCGCACGTGCGCGCCGACTACCACCTGCAGCTCAACCCGGGCACCAACGTCGCCGTCCTGTCGGCGCTGGCCCACGTGATCGTCAGCGAGGGTTTGTTGGACGAAGGCTTCATCGCCGAGCGCTGCGAGGAACGCGCCTTCGGCCAGTGGCGCGACTTCGTGGCGAAGCTTGAGAATTCGCCGGAAGCGCTGGAAGACGTGACCGGCGTGCCGGCCCGGCTGGTGCGCGAAGCGGCGCGCCTGTACGCCACGGGCGGCAACGCGGCCATCTTCTACGGCCTGGGCGTGACCGAGCATGCGCAGGGCTCGACCGCCGTGATGGGGATCGCCAACCTGGCCATGGCGACCGGGAACGTGGGACGCGAAGGCGTCGGCGTGAATCCGCTGCGTGGCCAGAACAACGTGCAGGGCTCCTGCGACATCGGCTCCTTCCCGCACGAGCTGCCGGGCTACCGCCACGTGTCCGACAGCACCGTGCGCGCCGCGTTCGAGCAGGCCTGGGGCGTGCCGCTGCAGGCCGAACCGGGCCTGCGCATCCCGAACATGTTCGAGGCCGCGCTGGACGGCAGCTTCCTGGGCCTGTACTGCCAGGGCGAGGACATCGTGCAGTCGGATCCGAACACCCAGCACGTGACCGCGGCCCTGCAGGCGATGGAATGCGTGGTGGTGCAGGACATTTTCCTGAACGAGACGGCGAAATTCGCCCACGTGCTGCTGCCCGGCGCCTCTTTCCTGGAAAAGGACGGCACCTTCACCAATGCCGAACGGCGCATCTCGCGCGTGCGCAAGGTGATGCCGCCGCGCGCCGGCTACGCCGACTGGGAAGTCACGGTCGCCCTGTCGAACCGCCTCGGCTACCCGATGGACTACCGCCACCCGTCCGAGATCATGGACGAGATCGCGCGCCTGACGCCGACCTTCACCGGGGTCAGCTACGCGCGGCTCGATGCGCTCGGCAGCATCCAGTGGCCCTGCAACGACGCCGCGCCGGAAGGCACGCCGACCATGCACGTCAAGGAATTCGTGCGCGGAAAAGGGCGCTTCATCATCACGCAGTATGTCGGCACCTCCGAGAAGGTCACGCGCAAGTACCCCTTGATCCTGACCACCGGCCGCATCCTGTCGCAGTACAACGTGGGGGCGCAGACGCGCCGTACCGAGAACGTGCAATGGCATGCGGAAGACCGCCTCGAGATCCACCCGTACGACGCCCAGGAACGTGGCATCGCGGAAGGCGACTGGGTCGGCATCGAAAGCCGCGCCGGCAGCACCGTGCTGCGTGCGCTGGTCACCGAGCGCATGCAGCCGGGCGTGGTCTACACCACCTTCCACTTCCCGGAATCGGGCGCCAACGTGATCACCACCGAGAATTCGGACTGGGCCACCAACTGCCCCGAATACAAGGTGACGGCGGTGCAGGTGACGCCGGTGCAGCAGCCGTCGGCATGGCAGCGCCAGTACCGGGACTTCAACGACGCGCAGCTGCGCCTCGCCGAAGCCAACGCCAACGCCAACGCTACGGCCTGAAGGAACGACGGGATGAACATCGAACACCTGGTCACGATGGCCAACCAGATCGGCAGCTTCTTCGCGGCCTTCCCGGACCGCGAGGAAGCGGAGGCCGGCATCGCCACCCATCTCGAGCGCTACTGGGCGCCGCGCATGCGCGTGCGCCTGTACCAGCACGTGGACAGCACGCGCGGCGCGGGCCTCGAACCGATCGTGCTGGAGGCGATCGACAAGCACCGCAGCCGCCACGATGCGCCGGTCGCCGAGCATACCTCGGTGCCGAAGGACGAGGACACCGGCGGGGATGCCGGCTGAGCTTCAAGCGGCCGGCGGCGCGAATTCCACGATCGCGCACAGGCCGGCCATGCCGCCCCGCCCTTCGAGCCGGATCGCGGCGCCGTTGCGCTCCGCCGCCCGCTCCGCGATCGCCAGCCCGAGGCCGCTGCCCGGCTGGTCCTGGCCCGGGATCCGGTAGAAGCGCTCGAACACCTTGCGCCGCAGACCCGGCTCGATGCCCGGCCCCTGGTCGGCGATGCTGAGCCGGCAGCCGTCCGTGCTTGGTGCCAGCCGCACGTCGATGACGCCGCCTTCCGGCGAATACTTGATGGCATTGCTGACCAGGTTGTCGACCAGCGCACCCAGGCTCTCGACGTGCAGCGGCAGGTGGCAGTCGCCTTCGACCTGGAATTCGATGTCGATGGCGCGCTCCAGCGCCAGCGGCACGGCGGCGGCCAGGCGGTCGCGCACCAGCGCCCCCAGGTCCACCGGCGGCGGCGGCACCGGCGGCGGTTCGGACTGGGTGCGTTCCAGCGCCAGCAACTGGTGCACCATGCGCGTGGCGCGGTCGACGCCGTCGCGCAGGCCGGCGGCGGCATCGGCGCTGCGGGCGCGGGTCTCGATGTCGCAGCGGCTGAGCAGCACATGGGCGTTGATCTGCACCGCCACCAACGGTGTCTTGAGCTCGTGCGCGGCGTCGGTCAGGAACTGGTGCTCGCGCTCGATGCGCTCGTTGAGGCGCTTCATGAGGCGGTTGATGGCGTCGACCAGCGGCGACAGCTCGCGGTAGGGCGAGGTCGGCAAGGCGCTCAGGTCCGACACCGCGCGCTGCTCGATGGCCTCGGCGATCGAGCGCAGCGGCCGCAAGCCGATGGCGACGATCAGCCAGGCCGGCAACAGCAGCAGCGGCAGGCTGAACACGGTGGACGAGGCCAGGAAGCTGATGCCGGACATCGACAGCATCCACAAATCGTCGACTTCATGGCTGCGTTCGATCACCAGGCCGCTGGCCGCATCGTGCTCGATCGAACTCACCCAGCCGTTCTCGCGCAGCGGGCGCACCTGGTCCGGCGACGGCAGCGCGTCGGGCAGGCCGGGCAGGGAGTCGTAGAGCAGGCGGCCGGCGCGCCAGACGCGCAGGCGTACCCGCGAGTGGTAGTCGAGCGTGGCGAACATGCGCTTGCGCACCGCTTCCAGTTCGCCCGCGGCCGCCACCAGCGCCTGCGGACGGTCGGCCAGCAGTGCCAGGTGCAGCAGCGCCTCGCGCGCGTGGGCACGGTTCTCGGCGGCGGTTCGGGTGCGCTGGGTCACGCGCGCATCCTGCAGCACGTAGGCCAGGCCGAACAGGAAGACGATCACGGTCACGCCGGAAAAGCCCAGCATCAGGCGCCGGAACAGCGAGGAAGGACGCGCCGCCTTCACGCTGCTTCCTGCCGGACCACGTAGCCGACGCCGCGCACGGTGCGGATCATGCCTTCGCCGATCTTGCGCCGCAGGTTGTAGATGTGGACGTCGAGCGTCTGGCCTTCGCTGTGCGGCAGCACGCGGCGTTCCAGGTCGGCGCGCGTCAGCACCCGGCCGGCCTGCTTGACCAGCGTGAGCAGGAGCGCGTATTCGGTCGGCGACAGCGCCACCGGGACGCCGGCGCGCGTGACCTGCATGCTGCCTTCGTCCAGCACCAGCTCGCCCACCTGCCACAGCTGCTCGCCGCGGCCGACGGTGCCGCTGGCGCGGCGCACGATGGCGCGCAGGCGCACCAGCAGTTCCGGAATGTCGAAGGGCTTGATCAGGTAATCGTCGGCGCCCAGGTCGAAACCCTTCAGCCGGTCTTCCAGGCTGTCGCGCGCCGTGATGATCAGGACCGGCAAGCCGATGCGGCGGGCGCGGATCGCCTTCAGCAGCTCGGTGCCGTCGCTGTCGGGCAGCCCGAGGTCGAGCAGCATCGCATCGAAATGCTCGGCCGTCATGCGTTCGACCGCATGGGCCGCCAGCCGGCACCAGACCACGCCGTGCCCGTTGTCCTGGAACACCGACAGCAAGGCGCGCCCGATCGACAGGTCGTCTTCCACCATCAAGATTTTCATGTCTCGAGTTTAACAGTTGGCCGGACGGACGGAAGCGCCGGGCCTGCGCCAATCTTCAGGTTGGCTTCATGCGTTGCCGCCCATGCGGAAATTGTGTGCGGTCGATGCCGGCGTACCGCTAGGCGGTTTGCGGCTACCATATTGTCGGGCAAGCCGACAAACGCAGGCATTCACCGCAGGGACAGATGACGACACACTCCAAACGCTTCAGGCAGATCATGCTCGCCGTCCTGGCGGCGCCGCTGGTCGCGCTGGCGGCACCGGACGACGATCCGGGCCTGCCGCCCTACCCCGTGCTCCGCTACGACGACTCCGACCTGTCGCGCGGCATCGACGCCGCCGTCGCGCTCGACGGCGGCAGCGTGCTGTTCGCCGGACGGATCTTCGACGCGTCCGGACCGGCATCATGGGGATGGACGCTCAAGGCCGACGGCGGCGGCAGGCGGATCTGGGAAAAGGAACTGGGCAAGAAGGCCCGGAATGCCAGTTTTGCCGCCGCCAGCGCAGCCGGCAGCGGGGCACTGCTGGTGGGCACCGTGAACGAGGAAGTGGGCGCGCTGGGGCATTCGTCTGCCTGGATCGTGTCGATGGCGGCGGACGGCCGCGTGCAGTGGGATAAATCGCTCAGCTTCGGCCAGCTGACGCAAGCGCATGCCGTCGCGCCCACGCTGAACGGCGCCTTCCTGGTCGCGGGCACGGTACGCCGTCCGGCCAGGGACGACCAGGCCTGGGTCGCCCGGGTCGACCCCACAGGCCAGGTGGCGCTCCAGAAGACCCTCGACACCCCGAAGGATTTCGTCTTCGATGCCTTCGCCGGCATGGACGACGGCAGCTTCCTGCTGGCCGGACATGTGTTCCCCGATTCGGGCGTGGAGATGCGCGGATGGATAGCGCGCTTCGGCGCCGACGGCAAACCGCAATGGTCGCATACGCTCGCGGCCAGGGAGTCGGGCGTCGCCGCGCTCGAGGTGGCGGCCGACGGCAGCATCGCCCTCGCCATCGGCAGGCGCGACCAGCCGCTCCAGCTGATGCGCCTGAACGCGGCGGGAGAAACGCTGCAGGCGCCCGTGAAGATCGGATTGTGCAAGGTGCCGGCGCTGTGGCGTCAGCGCAATGGCCAGCTTCGCCTGGCCGGCGTGACTTGCGCATCGGGGAAAGGACAGGCGGCGGTGGGCCTGATTGCGGACCTCGCGCATCCGGAGCGCCTGCAGGCGATCGAGGCGATCGCGGGCGCCGAGGTCACGCAACTGGTGCCGCTGCCCGAGCGCGACGCCATTGGCGTGCTGGGCAAGCGGGAGGATGGCGACAAGACCAGCAGCGTGTTCGTCAGCCGCCCGCTGCGCTGAGCCGCCCGAAGGCGGCCCGCATAATCACGCTGCCACGCCGGCTTCGTGGGCCTGCTGGTCCGCGTGATACGAAGAACGCACCATCGCGCCGACGGCCGCATGCACGAAGCCCATCTCGTAGGCCTTTTCTTCGAACATTTTGAAGGTGTCCGGGTGCACGTAGCGGCGCACCGGCAGGTGCGAGTTCGACGGGGCCAGGTACTGGCCGATGGTCAGCATGTCGATGTCGTGGGCGCGCATGTCGCGCATGACTTCCAGGATTTCCTCGTCGGTCTCGCCCAGGCCGACCATCAGGCCGGACTTGGTCACGGCGTTCGGATACTTGGCCTTGAAATCGCGCAGCAGGGTCAGCGAGTGCTGGTAGTCGGCGCCCGGGCGCGCTTCCTTGTACAGGCGCGGCACGGTTTCCAGGTTGTGGTTCATCACGTCCGGCAAACCGTCGGCGAAGATGTTCAGCGCCTTTTCCAGGCGGCCGCGGAAGTCCGGCACCAGCACTTCGATCTTGGTGTTCGGCGACAGGGCGCGCGTCTTGGTGATGCACTCGACAAAGTGGCCGGCGCCGCCGTCGCGCAGGTCGTCGCGGTCGACCGAGGTGATCACGACGTAGCTCAAGCGCAGGTCGGCGATGGTCTTGGCCAGCTTGCCCGGCTCTTCCGTGTCGAGCGGGTCCGGACGGCCGTGGCCGACGTCGCAGAACGGGCAGCGGCGGGTGCACTTGTCGCCCATGATCATGAAGGTCGCGGTGCCCTTGCCGAAGCATTCGCCGATGTTCGGGCAGCTGGCTTCCTCGCACACGGTCACCAGGTTGTTCGCACGCAGGATATCCTTGATCTCGTAGAAGCGCGAGGACGCCGTGGCGGCTTTCACGCGGATCCAGTCCGGCTTCTTCAGGCGCTCGTGCTGCTCGAGCGGGACGATCTTGATCGGGATGCGCGACGTCTTGCTCGCACCTTTTTGCTTGTCGCTGGCGTTGTAGGCAGCTGCTGCTGCGGTGCCGGTATCGATTTCGGAAGTCATTGGCTCTTTACCCCGCAGGGTGTCAGTTGGAGTTGATCGTTTCGGGCGTGGATTCAGTCACGGGTTCGACCGCGGCCAGGTGGCGCACCAGTTCGCGCGCCAGCGCCTGCTGGACGCCGGCCAGCGGCGCTTCCACGCCCATGGCCCGCATGTCCACGGTGGCCAGCCCGGAATAGCCGCACGGGTTGATCCAGGTGAAGGGGGACAGGTCCATCGCCACGTTCAGCGACACGCCGTGGTACGTGCAGCCGTTACCGCGCACCTTCAGGCCCAGCGCGGCGATCTTGGCGCCCGCATGTGCTTGAGACTGCGGACCGCCGGCAATGTAGATGCCGGGCGCGCCCGCGACGCGTTCACCCTCGAGATTATACGCCGCCAGCACATCGATGACAGCCTGCTCGATCTTGTGGACGAACTGGCGCGCGTACAGCTTGCCGCCCGGCTTGTTGCGGCGCAGGTCCATCAGCAGGTAGATCACGACCTGGCCCGGACCGTGGTAGGTCACTTCGCCGCCGCGGTCGGTCTGCACCACGGGGATGTCGTGCGTCGGCACGCCGGGGCCGCTCAGCAGGTGGCCGCGGTCGGCGCCCAGGCCGAGGGTGAAGACCGGCGGATGCTCGACGATCCAGAGCTCGTCTTGCGTGTCCGGCGTGCGCGCATCGGTGAAGGCGCGCATGGCGGCGAAGACGCTGTCGTAGTCGGCGCGGCCGAGCTCGCGGATGAGAGGAGCCGCAGGACGATTCGCTTGCATGGGATTGAGGTGGGAAATGGGCTGCCCCGTCATTATAAGCCAGCCGCATTTCCTGCGCCCGCCTTCGTTCGGCGGGCGACTTGGCAGCGTTGTGCGATTACAGCACAACCTTGACCATCGGGTGGCCGGACAGGGCGCTGTAGATGGCGTCGAGCTGTTCGCGGCTGGTGGCGCGCACGACCACGGTCAGGCCGGTGTAGGTGCCCTTGGTCGACGGACGCACTTCCATCTTGCCTTTGTGGAAAGTCGGGTCGTGGGGGACGATGACTTCGACGATGGTGTCGGCAAAGGCGTCGTGCGTGGCGCCCATCACCTTGATCGGGAAGTCGCTCGGGTATTCGATGAGGGATTCTTTCGGGTCCATGGACGCTCCATTAAAAGGGGCATTGTAGCCAAAGTCGGGGCGATGCGTGGACTTGTGCCCGGCACGCCCCGTCAACTCAGCGCTCCTGCTGGTGCCGCCCGCCGCCGCCTTCGGCACGCGCGGCCCGGCCGCCACCGTCGCCGCGAGGCGCCGGGGCTGGGCGCGCCGCGGCCACCGGCGGCGGTGCCGGCATGGCCGGGCGTGCGATCACCGGCGCCGGCGCGGGTGCCGGCGACGGGGCGGCCTGGGGCGGCGGCGGGGCGATGCGCTGCGGCATCGGCCGCTCCCAGTCGCCGCGGTGCGCCCGCTCGGGGCGCGGATCGTTGCGCTGCTCGAAGCGCGATTCGGTGCGCGCTTCCCGCACCGGCTGCGGCAGCGCAACGGGCGCTGCGAGCGCCGCCGCCGGCGTCTGCAGCACCGGCGCCGGGGCCGGCATCGGCTGGCGGTTGCGGCGCAGTTCTTCCAGCTGTTCGCGGCGGTCCGAGCGCTGCCAGCCCTGGCTGCGCCATTCGCGTTCACGCTCGCCGGTGGCCGGTACGCCTGCCGGCGGCACGGTGGTGATGATTTGCGGGGCCGGCTGGCGCGGCGGCGGGCTCGAGATCGTGCCCGGCGTCGGCGATGGCTGCGGCGGCGGGCTGACGATGGTGCCGGCCTGCGGCGACTGGTGCGGCGGCGGGCTGTTGATGCCGAGGCCCTGGGCCGACGACGTGGCCTGGCCGATCACCGGCGCCGGCATGGTCGCCTGGAACGGGCGCCGGTTGGCGAAGCCGTCGCGCTCGACGCGGCCGGTGTCGATCACGCCGTCGGCGCGGCGACCTTCGCCACGGCGATCGTCATCTCGGCGCTCATCGTTAGCGCGGCCACCCCAGCGGCCGCCGCGATCGGCGCGGTCGGCATCCTGGCGGGCGTCCGGGCGGGCGTCGCCGCGCCGGCCTTCGCCACGCCAGTTGTCCACGCGCCGGTCGCCATCGTGCCGGGCGTCGCCACGCCAGCCGTCACGGTCGCCACCGCCCGGCCGCCCGGGGCGCTGCGGACGGTTCGGCGGGGCCGGCG